>JAHIYU010000033.1 GCA_018814885.1 bacterium
CCACCCACGGCGACGCGCACGCCCAGCCGGCGCACGCCGGGGAAACCCGCGGGGCCGTCGAACAGGCGGGCGACGCCCACGCCGCGGCCGGCCATGACGCCGACACGCACGGCGACGCGATCCACGGCGAGCACGACGACGCCAACGCACACGATCCGTACCACCTCCCGAACTTCATCACCCTGCTCTTCGGCAAGTATCTCGAGGGCGACAAGGCCGGCTTCCTGGACCCCCTGTTCTCGTTGATCGCCGTCGTGCTGATCGTCTCGCTGATGGCCGGATCGGTGAAGCGCCGCGGCGACGGGCCGCCGACCCGCTTCCAGGTCGCGATCGAGATGCTGGTGGGCGGGCTGTACAACCTCTTCGAGGGCGCCATCGGGCCCACCGCGCGCCGCTACACGCCGTACCTGGGCACGCTTTTCATCTTCATCCTGCTCAACAATTTCATGGGGCTCGTGCCCTTCTTCCACTCGTCCACCTCGAGCATCAACACCACCGTGGCGCTGGCGATCTGCACCTTCCTGTACGTGCAGTTCACCGGCATCAAGGAGAACGGCGTCCTGGGCTACCTGCATCACATGGCGGGCTCGCCCCGCAGCGGACTGGAGTGGGGCTTCGTGGTCCTGATGTTCCCGCTGCACGTCCTGGGAGAGTTCATCAAGCCCCTGAGCCTGAGCCTGCGACTGTTCGGCAACGTGATGGGCGAGGACAAGCTCATCGCCGTCTTCGTGGTGCTCGGCGCGGGCATGTTCGCCTTCATCCATTCGCCGATCGGCATCCCCATCCAGGTGCCGATCGTTTTCCTGGCGCTGATGACGAGCACCATCCAGGCGCTGGTCTTCACGCTGCTGTCGACGATTTACATCGCCCTGATGCTTCCCCACGGGGAACACGGGCATTGATGCCGGAGAGAGGCGACTTTCATCCGGTGACCAAGGGCGCTCGCCCGTCAATCAAGACCTGAAAAGGTTTAGGAGGAACAATGGATCTCTTAGGTTTGGCTCCCCTCGGCGTCGGTATCGCCGCGATCGGTTCCGCACTCGGCCTGGGCCGGGCCATCGGTTCCGCAATGGAGGCAATGGGCCGTCAGCCCGAGGCCATCCCCCAGATCCAGATCGCGATGATCATCGGCTGTGCCTTCATCGAGGCCCTGACCATTTATGCGCTTTTGATCGTCATCCTGCTGATGGGCAAGCTCGGCTGATCCGAGTCGTCGCGGGGTCTCCGGTGACGGATGCGGTCGGCGACGGTTCGCCGCCCCGTCCCACCGGCCGGAGGAGCCGGCGCCGGCAGCGGAAGGTGTGACATGGAACTGAACATACCCGTCGTCCTGACCAACATCGCGGGCTTCGTGATCGTGGTCTGGATCCTCGCCAAGTTCGCGTGGGGTCCGATCCTCGACCTGCTCGACGCCCGCCGCGACAAGATCTCCTCCGACTTCGCCGAGGCCGAGCAGGCCCGCGGGGACGCGGAGAAGCTGCGCGGCGATTTCGAGTCGAAGCTCGGCGAGATCAAGGTCATCGAGCGCGAAAAGGTCCAGGAGGCCGTCGTCCGCGGCGAGGAGATCGCCGACCGGATAAAGGGCGAGGCCCAGGCCAAGGCCGGGAGCGCCCTCGACAAGGCGCGGCAGGACATCGAGGTCGAAACGCAGAAGGCGCAGCTCTCGCTGCGCGACGACATCGTGGAGCTCGCCCTGGGTTCGGCGGAGAAACTCATCAACCAGAAGCTGGACGACGAGACGCACCGCCGCCTGATCCGCGAGTACATCGACAGCCTCGGGAAGATGCCCCATGCGTGACCGGGGCGTCGCCACGCGCTACGCGCAGGCCCTGCTCGACACGTCGCGCAAGGCCGGCCTGCTCGAGGGCGTGGCCGAGTCCTACGCGGCCGTGGCGCAGGTCTTCGACCAGAAGCCGGAGCTGGCGCGCTTCCTCGAGGGGCCGCAGGTCGCCGACCGGGAAAAGGAGCAGCTGCTCGACAACCTCTTCGACCGGAAGATCGAGCCGGTGCTGCTGCACTTCTTCCACCTGCTGCTGGCGAAGGGACGCATCGAGCACCTGTCCGACATCCAGTCCGCGTTCCAGACGCTGGTCGAGATCGACCGGGGCTACATGCGCGCCAGGGTCGTCACGGCGGTGCCGCTGCCCGGGGATCTCGAACGCGACCTGGTCGACAGGCTGGCGTCGCTGACCGGCAAGAGGATCACCCTGCGCAAGCGCGTCGACCCGAGCGTGATCGGCGGCGTGTGCGTGTCCATGGGCGATCAGGTGATAGACGGCACGATTCAAACCAACCTGACCAAGATGCGGGCGCAGCTGTCCGCGGCGGACGTGCGCCGAGTCGCCGAACCGAGTGGTGATTGAACAAGGGGTTTTGCTTTGAAACTCAGGCCCGAAGAGATCAGCTCCATCCTCTCGCAGGAGCTGGAGAAGTACGACCGCGACCTCGGCGTCGAGAGCGTGGGCACCATCCTGCAGGTCGGCGACGGCATCGCCCGCATCTACGGCCTGCGGGACGTCATGGCCGGCGAACTCATCAAGTTCCCCGGCGACACCTACGGCATGGTGCTGAACCTGGAGGAGGACTCCATCGGCGCGGCCATCTTCGGCGAGGACACGCACATCAAGGAAGGCGACCAGGTAACCCGCACCGGGCGCATCGCCGAGGTGCCGGTGGGCGACGGCGTCATCGGCCGCGTGGTCAACGCCGTGGGACAGCCCATCGACGGCAAGGGCCCCATCCCCAGCGACCAGACGCGCAAGATCGAGCTCAAGGCGCCCGGCGTGCTCGGCCGCCAGCCGGTGAAGGAACCGCTGATGACGGGGCTGAAGGCCATCGACTCGATGATCCCCATCGGCCGCGGCCAGCGCGAGCTGATCATCGGCGACCGCCAGACGGGCAAGACCGCCATCGCCATCGACGCGATCATCAACCAGAAGG
>JAHIYU010000034.1 GCA_018814885.1 bacterium
CCCCCGGCGCGCGGGCCGCCTCCGCTGGCTGGCGGCGGCCGCCATCCTGGCGTTGGCGCTGCTGGCCGGCCTGCAGCTCCGCGACCACCGGGGCGATGACCCCTACGACGCCCTGGCCCTCGGTTATTCGGTCCTGCGCGGGGACTGCCTGGCGGGTCTGGAGGATTCGTCCGCCGAACTGCCCGCGGAAACGCGCTCGGCAGTGGATGAAGGTCTCGATCTGATCGATCAGGCCATTCGCGAGACCCAGAGCGCCCTCGACAAGGTGGCGGCCGTGCCCTCGCAGGCCAGCCACCTCGTCGCCGGATACCACAGGAAGATGGACCTTATGCGGAAGCTGGCCCGTCTCACATCACGATGATGAAGAAGAAAGGACACGTCATGAGTGGACGCACCATCGGGCTCCGACTCGCAATGCTGGCGGTCTGTCTGTGCGTGGCCACGACCGCGACGGCCGGAGACAGGGTCGATGAGACGCGCAAGGTCGAGAAGGACGCCAAGATCAGCATCGACAACCTGGCCGGCACCATCGAGGTGATCGGCTGGGACAAGCACGAGGTGCGCATCCAGTGCGACCTGGACCCGAAGGCCAAGAAACTCGAGATCACCGGCGGCGAGGGCGATCTCGGGATCAAGGTCAAGTACCCGCGCAAGATCAGGGGCGAATTCAAGGGCTCGGAATTGGTCGTACAGGTGCCGCACGGTTGTCGAGTGGAGACGGAAAGCGTCAGCGCCGACGTTTCCGTGCGCGGCGTGGACGGCAAGGTGGGGATCGAGTCGGTGAGCGGCGAGATCGCGGTCCGGGGCAACCCGAGGTCTCTGGAGATCGCATCGATCAGCGGTCTGATCGATGTCGACGCCGAGACGGACGACGTGGAGATCGAATCGGTCAGCGGCGACATCTTCCTGCAGAACGTGCGCAAGAGGCTGAGCGTATCGAGCGTGAGCGGCGACGTGGAGATCAAGGCCGAGACCCTCGACACCTTCTCTTTCAACGTCGTCTCGGGAGAGCTCGACCTGACGGCCCGCCCGACGCAACAGGGCCGCTGGAACATCGATTGCCACAGCGGCGAGGTCACCCTCTACCTGCCCGCCGACGTGGACGCCGAGTTCGAGATCGACTCGTTCAGCGGCGACATCGACGACGGCTTCGGGCACGAGGCCAGCCGCACCGGCAGGTATACGCCCGGCAAGGAGCTGAGCTTCACGCAGGGCGCCGGCGGCGCGCGCATCAAGGTCTCGGTCTTCAGCGGCGACGTGAGGATCGTCAAGAGATAGACGAAGGCGGGCGGTAGAGAACGGCCGGCGGTGGCGACCGCCGGCCGTATGCGTATTCGGACCTCACTTGGCCAGGACGACCTTGCGCGACGACACGCCGCGTTCCGTCACCAGGCGGGCGAGGTAGGCGCCGGAGGGCAACCGGCCGCCGTCGTCGCCGCGTCCCGACCAGTCGATCCGCTGCGGGCCCGCATTCCCGTGCCCGTCCAGCAGCGTCGCCACACGGCGTCCGGCCAGATCGTACACCGCCAGTTCGACACGGGCGGCCGCCGCCAGCTCGAAGCTGAAGGTGGTCGAGGGGTTGAAGGGGTTCGGAGCCGCCGCCAGCCGGGCCGGGGCGGCCGGCGTCGTCTCGACGCCCGTGCCGAAGTCGTTGTCGTAGGACAGGACGAGCTGGTCCATGCCGCTGCCGTTGCTGTAGCAGTAGCCGGCGACGAGCACCTCGCCCTGCGCGGTCATGAAGATGTCCTTGGCCTCGTCGGTGAGGTTCTCCGCCCCGTCGTATCGCAACGACCAGTTCTCCGCGCCGAACTCGGGCTCGTACCCTATGGTGGCCACGTCCCAGCTCGTCCCGGTGCCGTCGCTGAAGCCGGAGACCAGGATCTCCCCCTGATCGCCGACGGCCACGCAGTTGGCCATGTCGTACCAGCCCTGGGGACCTTCGTACGTCGATGTCCACAGGGGATCGCCATCGACACCGCCGAACTTGACGGTCAGGTAGTCGCCGGCCGTGACGCCGACGACGATGGGGTTGCCCGCGTCGTCGAGTACCATGTCGGCGGGATCGTCAGCGGCCGTGCCGATGGAGTAGACCTCCGACCAGAGTTCCGTGCCGTCGTCCCCGTCGTACTTGATCAGTGCGATGTCGAAGGAAGTGGAGCCGCCCCAGGTCTTGCAGCAGGCGATCACGTCCCCCGCCGCGTCCACGGCCACCCAGCCGTCGCCGGTCTGATCGTTGACGAGCTCCTGGGTGGCGACCGCCCAGGCGATGCCGCCGGAGGCGCCGTCGTACTTCACGACCATCAGCGTGGCGCTGGCGTCGGCGTTCTGCAGGAGCCCGATGGCGACCGGGTTGTCGTCGGGTCCGACGTCGATGTCCAGACCGCGGTCGTCGAGATGCGCGGCGCCGCCCTCGGTCTCGTCCCACAGGATGTCCCCGGTGAAGGCGTCGATCTTGAAGGTCGCGAACTCGTCCTCGCGATCGGACACCCAGGCCCGGCCCGTGATGTAGGCATTGCCCTGGCTGTCGAGCGCCAGCGCGTAGGTCGATTCGTTCTCGGCTCCGGGCGAAGCATAATGGAGCGACCAGAGAACCTCCCCGGTCCCGCCGTCGAGCTTCACGACGACGATATCATCTCCATGGCCTCAGCCCACGCAGCCGCAGATATGTCCTGCGACCACGAGATCTCCGTCCGCATCCCATTCCATTCCGGATACCATCATGTCCGATTCGTCGAAGGCCGGGATCCGTTCCGACCAGATCTCGACACCCGTATCCACGTCGAGCTTGCGGACGATGATATCGAGGCCCTCGATGCCGTCGTGGCTGAGGCCGGCGACCACGGGGTTGCCAGCGGGATCCGAGGTGACGAAAAGGCCGGAATCGTCGTAATTGCCGCCACCGTCGTAGACGGCGGCCCAGTTGAAACCGGGATCGGCCTGCGCGAGGGCGGGCAAGAGCAGGCAGCAACACAGAACCAGGATCCCCTTCATAGGCATATACTCCTTGCAGCACACTAGGATTTACCTGACGTATGGTCAACCCGGACGAAACCGTCCGGGAACCTGCATATTATAGCAAAGTCGGAGAGGAATGAACAGGTTATTGGCGTCCCGCGAAACGGCACAATCCTGGGATACGGCCGGAAACTGATCTTTAGAACGATATCGAAGCCCCGCGTCGTCATTACGTCTTCAAATATTCTAATTATTTTATTTGGGCACTCCCCGGGGGGCATTACAATTATCACAGGTTTCGAAGGAACTTTCGGAGCTGAGACTGTATTCTCGGGAGAACATCTCTCCCTGACAAGATCCAAGGAGGCTCAACCATGCGGAAGATGATCGTGTTCCTGGTCGCCATGGCGGTCACGCTGTCGGCCTTCGCCGTCTTCGCCGATGAACCCACCATCATCGGCGCCGACAAGTGCAAGATGTGCCACAAGGCCAAGACCGGCGACCAGTACAAGATCTGGTCCGAATCCAGCCACGCCGGCGCCTTCGCGGCGCTCAAGTCCGAGGCGGCCATCGCCGTCGCCAAGGAGAAGGGCCTGGGCAATCCCTGGGAAGAGGCCGCATGCCTGAAGTGTCATACCACACTGGGCTTCCTCGGCGCCGCGCTCGACGAGAAGTCGAAGTACACCGAAGAAGAAGGCGTCAGCTGCGAAGCCTGCCACGGCGCCGGCTCGGCGTACAAGACCAAGAGCGTGATGGAGGACCACGAAGCCGCCGTCGCGGCCGGGCTCGAGCTGGAGGGCGAAGCCAAGTGCATCCTCTGCCACAACGAGGAGAGCCCGACCTTCAAGGAATTCGTGTTCAAGGAGCGCTGGGCCGTGATCGCACACCCGATTCCCGAGGCCGCGGAGTAGACCTCGACCGCGTCCCGCCGACCATGGAGAAGGCCCCCGCACCGCCGCGGGGGCTTTCGCTTGCCACCCGGTCGTCCGCTCAGCCCCGCGGGAAGCCGGAACTGTCCGCCTCGGTCCTGCCGGGCTCGCTCACGGCGCACGCGTCGGATTCCACACGCGTGCGGACTTCCCGCTCGTGCTTGACCAGCTTCACATCGGGATGTTCGTGCTCGTACATGTCCTGGGGCATCATGCCGTGGATCCAGGCCGGATTCATGGGATAGACACCGGGATTGAAGACCGTGGCGTACATGTGCCAGATCAGGATCGCCAGGAAGGCCAGCCAGGCCTCGTAGTAGTGGATCACCAGCATCACGTCCATGAAGCCGCGCGGGAACCACTGGACCACGAGGTTGTCGAACCACAGCGCGAAACCGGTGATCACCATGATCACCGTGCCCCAGATCAGGGCCCAGTACTCGGCCTTCTCCACGTAGGTGAAGCGACCGAAGCGGGGCGTCTTCCCGCTCAGGCCCAGATTGAACTTCATGCGTTGCAGGAATTGCCGGACGTCGTTCGCCGTCGGCACCATGTCCCTGAGAAACTCGCGCCCGCGGGGTGTTATCAGGAAGAAGGCGTGGAAGACGGAACCGAGGATCATCAGCACGGCGGCGCCGCGGTGGATCACGCCGCGCACGGCGTAGCCGCCCTCGCGCCCGAACAGGAGGTGGCTCCACCACGCGTCATAGAAGCGCAGGGAGAAGCCGGTGATCACCAGGATCGTGAAGGACAGCGCCAGGATCGTGTGCTGGAAGACCTCGTTCGGCTCCATGCGACGCACCTGGGGCTTCTTGTTGATCACCTCGTGGATCCGCTTGATCAGGTCGATGAGCCAGTGCAGCACCATGCCGCCGATCACGCAGGCGATCAGGATGGTGTAGATGATCTGGATGATGTGGGCCACGCCGGTGCGGTGGCCGGTGGCCGTCTCGTGTATCGGCTGCCGCGCCACGTCGGCGGTGATGCCCTTGTGGCAGTGGCCACAGGTATTCTGGAGATTCCGGGAGTTGACCGACGAGCGCTCGTCGTCCGAGGGCAGGATCAGGTGCGCCCCGTGGCACGAGGCGCAGTTGGCGACGGTCTTGTCGCCCGCCTTGCTCTTTAGCCCGTGGTACGAGTCCACGAACGACTGCAGCCGTCCGGTGGGCAGCTCGTACTTCTCGTTGAGCGTAGCCGACTCGTGGCAGGGCGTGCAGGTGGCCTCGGCCAGGCGGTAGGGGCTGACCGGCGACCGCGGATCCTGGGTATGCAGGATGCCGTGCTCCCCGTGACAGGTGGTGCAGGTGGGCGTGTCCACCTCGCCGCGCGCGGTCAGCTGGCCGTGCACGCCGTCCCAGTAGTCCTGCTCGATGGCGCCGTGGCACTGGCCGCAGGTCTTGGGGATGTTGAAGTGCGCGATCGTCGACCGCGGATCGTTGGGCGGGAGGATCATGTGCGCCGACCCGCCGGTGGAATGGCAGTCGTTGCAGCTGGCCGCCTGGTGGATGCCGCCGGCGGTCGCCTTGCCGTGCACGCTCTCGGAGTAGACCCGGATGGGATGCTTGAACTTGATGTTCAGATCGTGGGTGAGCGTCGAATCCTCGTGACACTTGCCGCAGGTTGTGGGCAGGTTGAGGGGATTGGTCGTGGCGTCGCGGTCGAGGGACGAGAGGATGCCGTGGGTGCCGTGGCAGTCGGCACAGGAGGGCACGAAGTCGGACTTCCCCACGACACCGCGCCCGTGGATCAGGTAGGTGTCGGCCTCGTCCTCGTGGCATGTCCCGCAGGCCACCGGCGGCAGGTCCTCGTCGTGGGGCAGATCCGCGATGGACGCGTGGCAGTCCAGGCAGTCCAGGTCCTCGTGCACGCAGCCGGCGAGATCCTCCATCCCCACCTCGACCGGATCGCCGCCCGAATCGGCGTGGCAGTCCGCGCAATCCGCTGCCGTGAAATCCTGTGCGGCGCCGAGAGCCGCGCACGACAGGGCGGCCAGCAGAACCTGAAGCGAGACGATATGTTTCAAGCGCATGTG
The DNA here is from genome assembly GCA_018814885.1 of bacterium. Classification (NCBI taxonomy): domain Bacteria; species bacterium. The sequence continues at coordinate 5,917 of JAHIYU010000034.1, forward strand.
GCCTCCGTTGACAACCGTTGACCTGACATCCGAATTAAGCGATCCGCCGCCAGTCAAATCAAGATCAATCCGATTCTTAACTTGTTGATTAACGCCAGAAACAACAAACACCTAACCTACCATATTAATGGACGTTGTGGGTCGAAAAGCCAGCTTTATATCCCGATCATGAGCGAAAACTCCCTTGCTTTACAGGGAGATACGGAGTTTGTCGTCTTGAAAACCAAAATCATTGTATCTTTTTTCATCGCAACAGGTTACAGGATTTCAACATTGACAAGGCAAACACCGCTGACTATGATCCTGTCAAGGAACATATGGATTGTTTAACAGTGGTCCAGGAATCCCCCTTCGAAAGGGGGCGTTCCGTGAAAGGAGGAGATTGATTCACCAGCGGAGATGTCACCGAACTGTCACGGTACGCTCTGTCAGACCAGCTCGAAGAACCCCGAGGGGTTCCCTTCCACACTCGCAAAGAGGTGAGATGATGAACCGCTGTACCATTCCCAGAACCAACCGCGTTGCCGCGCTGCTGGGAATGGCCATTTTTCTGGCCGCCACGGTAGCGTGGGCCGGCGCTGGATACGTGGGATCGGAAACCTGCCTGGACTGCCACGACGAGGTCGGGGCCGCCATGATGCAGACCGTCCACGGTCGGCTCGCCAACTACCAGTACCCGACCGACGTACACGGCTGTGAAGCCTGTCACGGTCCCGGCGAGAAGCACGCCGACAACGAGGACCCGGCCCTGATCATGACGCCATCGTCCGAGATGGGCGCCCTGGCCAACAAGGCCTGCCTCGGCTGCCACAAGACGGGCGTTACCGTCGACTGGCACCTCGGCGTCCACGCCGATGCGGACCTCTCCTGTGTGAGCTGCCACGCCGTCCACGGCGGCGAGCTGCTCGCGGAGGATCAGACCGAGCTCTGCCTCGGCTGCCACCAGGAGTTCCGCTGCCGCCTGAGCCTGCCGAGCCACCACCCGGTGAAGGAGCACTTCATGTCCTGCTCCGACTGCCACGACGTGCACGGCGAAGGCTATACGGGACTCATGACGGGCGAGAGCAGCCGTGAACTCTGTCTCGAATGTCACACCCAGCACAGAGGTCCCTTCATCTTCGAACATTCGCCGGTCGAGGAGGATTGCATGATCTGCCACGACCCGCACGGCACGGTCGCCAACAACCTGCTGCGGCAGAACGAGCCGTTCCTGTGTCTGCAGTGCCATCAGCCCCACTTCCACACGGCGCTGATGTCCTACGACGGGGAATATGTCGTCCCACCAGCCAACTACGGCGAGAACGGCTCGCCCGCGTACGAGGGCTGGAGTGGCGAATCGCATCCCGACTCGTTCAAGCAGGCCATGCTGACGAAATGCTCACAGTGCCACATGTCGATACATGGCACGGACTTGCCCTCCCAGTCCATTCCGGGACAGGGCCGGGCCCTGAATCGCTAACGGCCCGCGACGCGGACCCGAACCGATGAGGTGACCATGAAATTGCGATGCATCCCAACCTGTCTCGCGGTGGCCGGCCTGCTGGCCGTTACCGCCGCGGCGATGGCCGACGACGGGACGCCCTCGGTCGAGGGCAAGTCCTGCGTCGGGGCTCGCTACTTCGAGCAGACGGGCGCCTTCGACAAGGTGGGAGAATACCTGAGTGACGCCAACGAGGGTGAAGTACAGGCCCACGCCTGGTTCATGCACGACGGCGCCACCGAGAACACCTTGTTCGACGTCTACGGTTACTTCCGGGACAAGGACACCAAGGCATTCGGGATCGACGTGGATCCCGACAGCCGCCTGTCTGCGAACTTCGACTACCTCTCCTTCATCCATCACCTGGACGACGATCTGCTGCAGAACATGCAGGCCCGCGAGGCCAACGCCGACGGCTCGGCCGGCGGCAAGCAGATCTACAGCCACGACATGGATCCGCTGGGCCGGTACTGGTTGAACTACCAGAAGACCGAGGCCAACCTGGAATACGACCTGACTTCCCTCGAGAACGGCAAGATCTACGTGTGCTACGACGACCAGCACAAGAGCGGCTGGAAGCAGGCCCTGACCATCGATCACTGCGCCATGTGCCACGTGGAAGGCAACCGGCGCCTGATCGACGAGCAGACGCGCACGCTGAGGGCCGGCGCCGAGGGGAGCGTGGGCAACCTGTCCTTCGACTACGAGTTCAAGGCCCAGGACTTCACGGACTACACCACGGCCAACACCCGGACCTGGACCCGGGCCCAGCACCCCGTCAGGGGCGGGCTCTGGACCGACCCGAACACGGGCGCGGTGAGCAATTACAACGTGGAGTTCGGTTCGCGACTCCAGTTCGAGGAAGCCGAGGGCGCTTTGCCCTACGCGGCAGGCCCCACGACCGAGAAGCGGGCCCACGAGCTCGGCCTGAACCTCGACGTCAACGCCCGCAACACCCTACGGGGCTCGTACAGCCACAGCCGCACCGAGAACGTCGCCAACGCGCTCTCGAGCGATTTCGACGCCATCGCCGCCGGCTGGATGGCCCGACCCACCAAGCAGACGCGCCTGACCGCCCGCGTGCTCACGTACGAGGTGAAGGCCGACGACGCCGTCGTCGATCTTGATCCGTACCGCGACGGGAGGCCCGGCGGCAGCCAGGACTTCGACTGGACCCGGGTGTCCGCGGCCAACCGCGACGTCCTCCAGACGGATCTGGCGCTGCGTCACATGCTGGGCCAGGGATCGTCGTTCGGCCTCGACTGGCGCCACAAGGTGGTCGACCGGCCCGCCATGGCCCAGAGCCAGACGACGTACTACCTGGACGAGACGTCCGGCGAGAACGTCATGGTCCCGTCGACGCCCTACGCCAGCGAGACCGCATCGGACCGCTTCCGCGCCACCCTGAGCAAGCGGTTTGGCCGCCGGGGCAACGCCAAGCTGTCCTACACCTACACGACTGTCGCCAACCAGTACATGAATCCGGCGGCGATGTGCGAGGACCCGCTGTACGGGGACACGCACAACCTGGCCGGCAACGGGTTCGTCTACTACTTCCAGCGCAGCCGTTACGGCAACGGCGCGGCCCTGCCCAACGAATCGCACCGCATCGCGGCGCGTGGTTCCTACCAGGTCTCGCCGCGCACGTCGCTCAACGGCTACCTGAACGTCGCCTCGGAGAAGAACGACGAGCTCAACTCCTACGAGTACGAGCGCACGATCCTCTCCCCGGGCGTAAACCTCTGGGTCGCCCCCAACGACAAGCTGATGTTGACGATGGGGTATTCGTTCAACAGCGTCGAGAGCAACGCCAAGCTGTGCCCGCCGCTGTTCGGCGGCTGAGCAGGCCACATCGAGGGCTCCGGTTCGGAGCTCGATCATTTCGGTTCCGCTGATGCCATGAGCGACTACACGACCGAATACAACGTGGTGTTCTTCAACGCCATGCTCAACGCTTCCGAACAGTTCCACTTCTACATGGACGTCGCTTACACCAGGTCCGAGGGCTCGTTCACGTCGTTCGGCGTGCTCGGGGCCGACCAGACCGTCGTCAACCAGGATCTGGACTACTCGATGGTGAATGAGTACAGCGACCTCGACTTTTCGATGTTCGAGCTGACATACGGTGTCTCCTTCCGGGTCGATACGAACGCAAGGCTCTACTCGTCCGTCACGTACATGGACCTGACGGACGATCAGCCCTACGTCTACGGCGACCAGGACGGATCTATCACCTACTACAGCGCCGGCATGACAGTGGGTTTCTAGCGGATCGCCGCGGACCCTGCCGGACGCAGGCAAGCGAGGCGGGAGCGCAGACGCGCTCCCGCCTTTCATCTGGACGGCGAAGGACTTCAGATCGCGGCCGCGGTGGGCCGGGCGTACCAGCCATCCCCGAGTTCGGGGACCGCCTCGTAGCCCATGCGCATCAGGTAGGTCCGATGAACGCCCGCGCCGGTGCGCGCCGTGAAGCGCTCGAAGCCCATGCGCGCCAGCCGCGGGCCCCACTCCCGGTAGAACCAGCGAGCGCACTTGAAGTCGCGGTAGGCGGGCAGCACGTAGTCGAGTTCCACATGCAGCGTGTCGCTCGCGTCGGGAGCACAGACGACCAACCCGGCGGGCATCAGGTCGCGCAGGATGAAAACGACCACGGGCGCCTCGAGAGCCTCGAGATCGAAGAGCGGGAAGTGGCTCCGAATGTCGTCGGCATGGAACTTCAGGAAACGTCTCAGATACGGATTGCGCGGGTCGTGCATGGGCATGAGCTCGAAGTAGTCGCTCCGCGATCGCGCCAGCCGCACGAGATAGACGACGTTCACCAGGACGATGAAGGCGCTGACCATCAGTACGGGCATGGCGCCAACCAGGGCGCCGTACGCGGCGAAGAGCAGCGCTCCGGCCAAGTTGAGCAGCCGCAGGCGCACGATGGCGCTCATCATCAGGGAGACCGCGACCAGCGCCGACCCCGCGTATCCGATCCATTCCGTCCAGTCCACATCTGCCTCCGCTGTCGTGACGGCTTCCCGCGTTGCGCCCCGACGGCCCGACGGGGAGGCACAAGGTACGCGTGGCCGCGCCGCGGCACAAACGCGGGCCGGAGGGTTTCGCCCCGGTTCGCCGTCGACGAGGCCGGTCGGCGAGACTGCTTCAAGAGATTACTTCACGAGGCTGGACAGGAAGACGCCGGCCGCCACGGCGGAGCCGATCACCCCGGCCACGTTGGGGGCCATGGCGTGCATGATCAGGAAGTTCTGCGGGTCCTCGCGGGCGCCGACCATCTGGCAGACGCGCGCCGAGTCCGGCACGGCGGAGACGCCCGCGGCGCCTATGATGGGGTTGATCTTGTCCTTGTAGACCAGGTTCATGCCCTTGGCGAAGAGGATGCCCGCGGCGGTGGCGATCGCGAACGAGCCGGCGCCCAACGCGAAGATCTTGATCGACGCCGGCGTCAGGAAGACCGACGCGTCGGTCGACGTGCCCACCGCCAGGCCCAGCAGGATGGTGATGGTGTCGATCAGGGCGTTGCGGGCCGTCTTGGCCAGGCGCTCGGTGACGCCGCTCTCCTTGAGCAGGTTCCCGAAGAACAGCATGCCGAGCAGGGTGATGGCGCCCGGCGCGATCATCGCCGAGAGCAGAAAAGCCACCACCGGGAAGATGATGCGCAGCCGCTTGCTGACCGGCCGCGACGGTTTCATGCGGATCAGGCGTTCCTTGCGCGAGGTCAGCAGCTTGATGATCGGCGGCTGGATGACCGGCACCAGCGCCATGTAGGAATAGGCGGCGATGGCTATGGGACCCAGGAACTCGGGCGCCAGCTGCGAGGATAGGAAGATGGCGGTGGGACCGTCGGCGCCGCCGATGATGCCGATCGAGGCCGCCTGGTTGACCTCGAAGCCGAGCAAGAGCGCGCCGAAGAAGGTGACGAAGATGCCCGCCTGGGCGGCCGCGCCCAGCAGGATCAGGCGCGGGTTCGACAGCATGCACGAGAAATCGGTCATCGCCCCGATGCCCAGGAAGATCAGGGGCGGATACCAGCCCTTGCTCACGCCCTGGTAGATGATGGACAGGACGCTCCCCTGCTCGTAGACGCCGATGTTCATGCCCGGCGAGAAGGGTATGTTGCCCACGAGCATGCCGAAGCCGATGGGTACCAGCAGCAGCGGTTCGTAGTCCTTGGCCACGGCGAGATAGATGAAGACGCAGCCCACCCCGAGCATCACCAGGTTGCCCATGGTGAAATTGCCGATGGCGCCTACCTGCAGGAATTCCCAGACCACATCCATAACGCGCCCCCGGTCAGGAGAACTCGACCAGTTGCTGGTTCTCGCGCACGCTGTCTCCCGCCGCCACGAGCACCTGCTTGACAGTGCCGGCGACTGGCGCGGCGATGGCCGTGTTCATCTTCATGGCCTCGATGATCAGCAGCTCCTGACCCTGCGCGACATCGTCGCCGGGCTTGCACCTGATCTCGATGACGGTGCCGGCGATGGGCGACACCACGCCACTGCCCGCCGTAGACGGAGCGGCCTGTCCTACGGCGGGCGGCGGCGCGGAGGCGGCGGCGGATCCGTGATGGAACGTCCCGGGCGCGCCCAGGCTGGGCAACGCGCCGGTGGGTCCGAATTCGTCGCGCTTGGCGTCGAGGACTTCCACGTCGACCTCGTAGGCGACGCCGTGGACCGTGATCTTAAGCTTCATGTACGACTCCTGTCTTGGCGTCTCGTGGTGCCGGGCAACCCGGATCAGCGGACGCCGCTTCTCTTCTGATGTCTGTCTATGACGTGCGATCCCTGCAGGACCGCCCGGCCCTGCGCGGTCCAGGGGCTTCGCTTGTGATCGCTGGGCATCAGCCTCTTGATGCTGCGGATGCGGTGCCTGCCGCGCAGTACGGTGGCGGCGGCGGCGGCGATGAGAACCAGCGTGGTGGCATCGACCGTCGGTTCCCTGTCCAGGGCCTCCGCGTTCCGCAACTTCTCCTGGTGGCGCCACTTCTCGTCCAGCTGGCGGATCCCGGAGATGGCCATGGCGATGATCAGCTGCACCACGAAGACGATCAGCAGGCCCACCAGCGCCAGCGGGATGTTCCGCAGCAATGTCTCCTGGCTGCCCATGGTCGTCTCCTCGTCCGGCTACAGGGGGATCAGGCCGTGCTTCTTCTGCGGCCTCATCTCGCGCTTGGCCTTGAGCAGCTGCAGAGACTGGGCGACGTAGACCCGCGTCTCGGCCGGCTCGATGATGTCGTCGAGCAGCCCGCGTCCGGCGGCCACGTAGGGGTTGGCGAAGGCGGCGACGTATTCGCGGATCCTCTCGGCGCGCTCGGCCTCGGGATCCGCGGCCGCGGCGATCTCGCGGCGGTAGAGCAGGTTGACGGCGCCCTCTGCGCCCATCACGGCGATCTCGGCGCTGGGCCAGGCGCTGCAGCGGTCGGCGCCCATGTCCTTGCCGCACATGGCGAGATAGGCGCAGCCGTACGCCTTGCGCACGATGATGGTGATCTTGGGCACGGTGGCGGCCCCGTAGGCGAAGAGCATCTTCGCGCCGTGGCGGATGATGCCGCCGTATTCCTGCTGCACGCCGGGCAGGAACCCGGGTACGTCCACGAAGGTCAGCAACGCGATGTTGAAGGCGTTGCAGAAGCGGATGAACTTGGCGGCCTTGTCCGACGAGTCGATATCCAGTACGCCCGCCTTGTGCAGGGGATTGTTGGCGATCACGCCGACGGTCGCCCCCTCGATGCGCGCGAAGCCGACGATGATGTTGGGCGCCCAGTGCTCCTGTATCTCCATGAAGTCGGCGTTGTCCACGGTGAGCTGGATGATGCGGTGCATGTCGTAGGGCTGGCGCGAGTCCTCGGGCACACAGGTGTTCAGCTCCTCCACCGGTGCCACGGCCTCATCGTGCAGTTCGGGGTAGACCGGGGGCTCGTCCGTGTTGTTGCTGGGCAGGAAGGAGAGCAGGCGTCGCGCGATCTCCATGGCGTGCTCGCCGTCCTCCGCCTCCAGATGGACGACGCCGGAGTAGTGGGTGTGGCTGTAGACGCCGCCCAGGTCCTCGGCGGTGACCTCCTCGCCGGTGACCTGCTTGATGATCGAGGGACCGGTGATGAACATCTGGCCCTCGCTGCGCACCTGGATGATGAAATCGGTCAGGGCGGGCGAGTAGGCCGCGCCGCCGGCGCAGGGGCCGGCGATGATGCTGATCTGGGGCACGACGCCGGACATGAGCACGTTGCGGTAGAAGATGCCGCCGTAGCCCGCCAGGGAATCCACGCCTTCCTGGATGCGTGCGCCGCCGCTGTCGTTGATGAAGACGAAGGGATCGCCGGTCTTCAGGGCGTCGTTCATCACCGCCTGGATCTTGCGCGCCGTGGCTTCGCCCACGGCGCCGCCCGCCACGGTGAAGTCCTGGCTGGCCACGTAGATCGGCCTGCCATCGACCAACCCGCAGCCGGTTACGACGCCTTCCCCGGGGAAATCCATGTCCGCCAGCCCGAAATGGGTGCAGCGGTGCTTCATGAACAGGTGCGTCTCCTGGAAGGTGTCGGTGTCCAGGAGCAGGGCCAGGCGCTCGCGGGCGGTGAGCTTGCCCGCAGCGTGCTGCTTCTCGATGCGCACCTCGCCCCCGCCCAGGTAAAGCCGCTCCCTCTCGTCCAGGAGCTTCTCGATTCTCGACTTGGCCATGACGGTCCTCCGATTGCGGTCGCCGCAGGCTCGGGTGTGACTCCGTGGATATGGTCTATGCCCGGGAATTTGTCAAATGTTTGACAGGTCTTTTTCCCCGGGGAGGACGGCTCCCGGAGTCCCCTACTGTACGGGCAAACGTGCGGATTTGACAACTCGTTTGATCAAACCTAGTTAGGGGGAAGCAGCTGGCGGGGTTACAAGCAACGGGGCGGTCCTGGAACCGCCCCATGACACGGGTGAATTGTCGTTCAATCGTCAGTTTTCGTACTGCGGTCCAGGGGGAGCACGCCGGCCATCTCCCCGATCACGTTCACCAGCTCGCTATCCGAGGGAACGACGATCTTGGCGTTCCCGGACAGGGCCTTCTCGAGGGCCTCGAGCTTGCGCAGCAGCTGGGCGTTGCCCACGAAATAGCGATTGGCGGCCTCGTTCACCAGCCGGATGGCCTCTGCCTCGCCCTCGGCCTGCAGGATCTTGCCCTGTTTGACGCCCTCGGCCTTCTTGATCTCGGAACGCTTCTCGCCGTCGGCCTGGCGCTCCACGGCGTTGGCGTAGTCCAGGGCGGCGATCTTCTCGTTCTCCGCCTTGACGACCTTGTTCATGGTCGCCTGCACGTCCTGGGGCGGATCGATCTCCTTGAGCTCGGTCCGGACGATCTCCATGCCCCAGCTGCTGGTCTCCTTGCTGAGGGTCGTCAGCAGCTCGCCGTTGATCTTGTCGCGTTCGCTGTTGGCTGACTTCAGCGTGAGGGTGCCGATGATGTTGCGCAGCGTGGTGCGGGCCAGGTTGACGATCTGCCACTGATAGTCGTTCACGTTGTACTGCGAGCTCTTCACGCTCTCCTCGTCGGACTTGACCTTGAAGTAGACCTGGGCGTCCACGCGGGCGTTCAGGTTGTCGAAGGTGATGATCTCCTGGGGCTGGGCATCGACCATCTGCTCGGTCACGTTGATGGTGATCATGCGGTCGATGGCCGGGATGATCCAGTTGAAGCCGGGATTGGCGAAGCGCCGGTACTTGCCGAGGCGTTCGACGAGTCCACGACGCGTGGGCCGCACGATGCGGATGCCGGCGAAGAACAGGACGACAGCGACGGCGAGGATTGCGAACAACATGTCTTTCCTCCATTACGAGTCGAGTGAACACCGCGGACCGACCGCGGATCACGGGGTCCTACGCATCCGGGCTGCGATTGTTCGGGCTCAGGTCCCGCGGTCCGGGAACCACCAGGCCCCCTCCACCTCCGCGACCGCGCGCTCGCCCAGTTCGTCCAGCACCGGCGACAGCTCGGACAGACGGAAGGCCGCCACCTGATCGCCGCGGGAGGCGACATTGCCGGCCTCGACCGTGAACAGGCCGTCCCGCTCCCCATCCGGGGCCGGCTTCACCTCGAGGCGCCCGTACCAGCCGCCGAAATGACGGAACAGGAAGAACAGGCCGTCCCAGCTCGAGATGTAGCTGTCGCAGCTTTCACAACGCTGGACGCGGATCTTGCCCCGCAGCCAGGCCGGCTTGTCGCCGGTATTCCCGCAGGCGAGGCACATCAGGTCTTCCTCCGCGGCAACCGCGGGAGCCGCCGACAGGAAACCCGTCAAATCCTCGCGGAAGGGCGACACGCGCGCGGCGTACGACATGACCGTGCCGAAGAAACGCATGCCCGGCCACAGCAGTGCGAAGAACAGGATCAGGGCGAGTCCGTTGAAGGCCAGCACGTCCCATACCCCATGGGACAGGCTGGCATACAGGTACGCCCTTCCGAGCAGTCCCCGGCGGGCGCCGCCGCGACGGCGCGCGTAGACCGCGAGGCCCATGGGAAAGCTGAACAGGATGTGAGCCGGCGTCGCGGTCAGCAACCGGACCATCAGCAGGCCGCCCGCGTTCTGCGCCGAGGTCGCATAGAAGTAGTTCTCGATCAGGGAGAATCCCAAGGCCACGCACGCCATGTAGATGACGCCGTCGGCAGGCTCGTCCAGGTGGCGGCGGAACAGGGGCAGGCAACTGAGCATGGCCAGGAGCTTGGCCGCTTCCTCCAAGGGACCGACGACCAGGATGGCGCCCAGGGTGTTCCTGACGTTGCCGATCCCCGCGGCGCCGAAGGCCGCGTAGAGGACGGTGCTGATGGCGATGGACCAGGCGCCGCCGACCAGGGTGACCAGCGCGAGCGCGCGCCAGGGCTCCTTCTCGTGCACGTCCAAGTGGCGCAGCCGCGCGACGGCGATGATTCCCGCGATCGCGGAGACCGCGATGATCAACAGTTTCATGGGCGGGAGCTTCCTCCCGGGCGATGGCCGGGGGCGAGGAACCGGAGCGTATCCCCGACGGCACAGCCCAGGGCGGCGGCGGCGTTGGCTGCCCTGCGGGCGATCACTAGCCGGCCTTCCGCATCCGGGAAGACCACCCATGCGCCGCGCTGCGCGTCGGCGTAGGTGACGCAGTAGAGCGCGTCCACGGTCGTGTCCGCCGATGCCACGCGGAACGTCTCGCCGACGGAGACGCCGAGCCAGGCCAGATCATCGGGAACCAGACGCGACGTGATGTTGCCGTATGCCGCGTGCACCGAGACGACCGTCGAGGCCGCCGTGCCGGCGGCCCGCGTGGCGACTGTCTCGGCGGACATGATCACGGTCGCATCGCGCGAGGCGGGGACTTCGCCCTGCAGCACCCAGTCCGCCAGGGCGTGCAAGGCGGCGAGGCGCTCCGCCGAATTCACGTTCACGTGCCCCGGGCGATGCACGGTCCAGAGCGCCGACGGTGCACCGGCCGCCGCGGCTGCCGCATGATAGGCGCCGGTGTCGCTCGTCTCGCCCATGTTGCTGATGAGCAGCAGCGGGACCCGGGGCCTGCGTGTGAAGGTCAGATCCTCCCCTGGCACCGGGTACGAGTAGATCGCGCCGATCGCGCAGGCGCCGGCGACAGCGTTGGCGTGACGCTCGACGAGCAGCGTCGCCACCGCCGCTCCCATGGACCAGCCCTCGACCAGGACGAGGCGCGGCTCGCCATGGACCTTTGCCACATGCCCGCGCAGGGCGATGAGGTCGAGGGCCGCGTCGCCCACGATAGGGCCGTTGCGCCGGTAGCTGGAATAGGCGATGAGCCAGCCGTCGGCCAGCAGCGCGAGGTTGGTCGGCTCGTCTACGTCCAGATCGGCCAGCAGGGGCGCGTCGATCGAACGCGAGCCGTGCGCCTGCAACAGTAGGAAGCCGTTCCAGTGGTCGGGGACCGCCAGGGCATAGGGAACACCGTCCAGATCACCGGTGTGGACCTCGAATCCCTCCGCGAGGACGCGATTCGCGACGGCCAGAAACAGGGCGACGGCCAGAAACAGGCTCCGGACACGCATGGTCATATCTCCCCTCACGCGGTCATTTCGCAGAAAAGGCTCGAGGCCGCGACGGTCTCGATGCGCGTCTCGCGGCCGCAGGCCGCCGCCAGGTCGCGGAAGTCGTCCGCGCCGAAGGTGGTCGCGCTGAAACCGTCCTTGCAGACGATCCGCCCGTTGCCGGTGGCGTCCTCGTCGATCTCGCCGACCAGGCCGTGCTCGGCCTGGATGCGGAACCAGGCCAGCCGATCCTCCCAGAATCCGGCGGCGTAGCTGGCGAAGAGCGTCCGGCCGCCCGGCCGCGTGGACTCCAGGGCCGCGCGAAAGAGCCGCAGCGGTTCGATCTTGAAGGCAGAGACGCCGTTCTGCAAGCAGCAGACCACATCGAACGCGCCGGGCGCGAGGCCCGGCGCCGCAGCGTCGGCGCAGACCAGGGCGACATTCTCGACCCCGGCCAGGTAGTCCGCCCCGTAGCGCAGGCTGGCCCTCGAGGTATCGACGCCGCAAATGAACCCGGCCGACGCCGCGAGATCCTTCACGATCCTTCCGTACCCGCAGCCCAGTTCCAGCACGCGATCGTCCGGATCGAGGCGCGCGCGGACGTGTGCGATCTCGGCGCCCATGTAGCGGCGTACCTCGGGCGTGGCCAGGTCGTAGCAGAGACGCAACCTCTCGGCGGCCAGGCCCTCTGCGTAATATCCGCGCCCCGCGGCGCCGTCGCGTGCTCGCATGTGCGAGAAACCTCCCGGTGATGCACATCATCTTGCCACAGGCTGCGGTCATGGGCCACGACGTTTCCGGCGGCGCCGCCACGCCACGCCGTAGGCCGCCGCATTGACGACCAGCACGGCGGCACCGAGCACGAGCTGGATCTCGCGTGTCAGCCCGGGGGGGTAGACCAGCGGCAGGATGTAATGCTCGACGAAGCCTTCCGGATAGCCTCCCTGGCCGGCTGCGAGGCGCAGCTGTTTCTCCAGGGGCGTCAAGGGGCAGATCCAGCCCCGGAACTCGATCAAGGCGCCCCAGACGACCGCCGGCAGATGAAGCCGGGCCAGACGCGGGCGTCGCGGGACGAGCAATCCGCCCAGCAGCACGAACAGGATGAAGGCGAAGTGGAGCAACACCACCAGATCGGCCAGCAGGCGGTAGATCAGGTCGTCACCTCCTCGCGAGGTCTACGCAATCCGTCGCGGTCATGATATCATGCGACGCGAGGAATCATGCCGACCAACGTCTCACCGGAATACAAGAAGGCCGAGGCGGCCTTCCGTCAGACGCGCGAGCCGACCGAGCGCCTCGAACACCTGCGCGAGATGCTCAAGACGATTCCCAAGCACAAAGGAACCGAACACCTGCAGGCGGACATCAAGACGCGCATCAAGGAGTTGACGGCCGAGGTGTCGGGGCCCCAGAAGGGCGCCGCCCGCACGGGACCGACCCGCGTGATCCGCACGGAGGGCGCGGCCCAGGTGGCCCTGGTCGGACCGCCCAACGCCGGCAAGTCGCTGTTGCACTCGCGATTGACCGGGTCGCGGGCCGAGTCTGCTCCCTACCCCCACACCACCAACGAACCCTTGCCCGGCATGCTGATGCACAACGAAGTGCAGTTCCAGCTGGTGGATCTGCCCCCCATCTCGGCCGAGTTGATGGAACCCTGGCTGCCCAACGCCATGCAGCCGGCGCACGCCGCACTCCTGGTGATCGATCTGCACGTGCCCGGTTGCACCGAGGACGTGATCTCCATCCGAGAGCGCCTGGCCGAGAAGCGCATCATCCTGTCGGACGACTGGCGGGGCCGCCTGCCCGGCGGGTTGGTGGAGGGCCTACCCGGGACGGAGCCGGTGGGGTCGGCACCGCCCGAACCGGAGCAACCGGGCGACGAGGCGGACGAGACCATCTTCCACACCGTCCTGCCCACCTTGCTCGTGGTCAACAAGGTCGATCTGGGACTGGACCCGGACGAGGTGACGGCCCTGGAGGAACTGGTCGAGGCGCGCTACCCGGCCATCGCGGTCTCGGCCGCGACGGGGGAAGGTCTGGACCGCCTGGGGTCGATGCTGCGGCGCGGCCTCGACGTGGTGCGCGTCTACACGAAGGTCCCCGGCAAGCCGCCGGACATGGAGCGGCCGTTCACGCTGTTCAGGGGCGACCGCGTGATCGACGTCGCCCGCCTCGTCCATCGCGGCCGGGCGGCGGGCCTGAAGTTCGCGCGGATCTGGGGCAGCGGCAAGTTCGACGGCCAGCAGGTGGGTCGAGACTACTTGGTCGAGGACGGGGACATCCTCGAGCTGCACATGTGAACCGGCTTCATGCCACGCCTTCGCTTCCCACCAGCAGGGGCTCGAACAGCCTCATCAGCTCGCGCAGGGAAGGCGCCGTGCGGGTGCCGTACCAGGTGAGCAGCTTGCCGTCGAGCCGCGGGCAGAACTCCGGCGCGTCGTCGCAACCCGCGGCCTCGGCCACCACTACCGCATCCCGCTTGCTCCAGCGGTAGGGCTCGTCCGGCATCAGGATCAGGTCGAGCCCGTGCCGCGCCAGGTCCTCGAGCTCGATGGCGAAGTAGTCGCGGCGATCCGCGAAGACGTTCTCGAGACCGATGGCCTCCATCACGGCGTTGATATGGGTGCCGGCGCCAGCAGCCAGCCAGGGGTTCTTCCAGATCAGCGTGGCCGCGGGCACCGGGCAGGGCGCGCCCTGGGCCTGTCGATAGGCGAAGAGCCTCTCGCGCCAGGCCGCGGCTTCCGCGCGGGCGGCCGAGAGATCGGCGCGGGCCCTGTGCGCGGCGTCGGCGACATCGAGCAGCCCACCGCAGGCGCCCAGCAGTCCGTCGACATCGTCCAGGACGTGCGGCATCACGGCGTAGACCGGGATGCCGGCGGCCTCGAGGGCCTCCAGGTGCTCCTTCTTGTTCTCCTCGACGCAGGCCAGCACCAGGTCCGGCCGGGTTTCGACGATCCGTTCGACCTTGGGGTTCTTGGTCCCACCGAATTCCGGCACGCTGCGCACCTGAAAGCGGGGTTCCGTACAATACAGGGTGCGACCGACCAATCTGTCTGCCGCACCGAGGCCGCATACGGTGTCTGTCAGGCTGGGCACCAGCGACACGACCCTCCGATAGGGTCCCGGGTTCAATTCACGACCGCGGGCGTCGATGATCGCCATCAGTATTACCTCCCGCACCGCCACCGCGCCTGGCGGCGCTCATCTATTTACGATCGATACCTGGCCGGCATCACGACCAGTATAAGCCCAACGGCACCCCGACCGCCTCCCGGGCGCCGGCGGGTGGGCACCCGGCCCGCCGGCGATCATCACCAACGGGCCGGGGCTCGATCGAGGGGGACCGTCAGGCTCCCGGTTCCGCCGCCTCGCCGCTACGCACCCGGTCCAGCCACCACCCCAAGAACACCGCGCGCAGGCCGCGCTTGAACGGATCGAGCGACGAGTACATCACCGGCACCACGATCAGAGTCAGGAAGGTCGCCACGGCCAGGCCCCAGATCACCGCGATGCCCATGGGACTCCACCATTGGCTCGACTCGCCCCCGATCGAGAGGATGTGGTGCCAGTCCGCCTTGAAGATGTTGGCGAAGTTGACGGATACGCCTGTGGTCAAGGGGATCAGGCCGAGGATCGTCGTGACCGCCGTCAGGATCACCGGCCGGAAGCGGGTGAGACCGGCGCGCACGATCGCCTCGGTCTTGGCGATGCCCCGGGCACGCAGCTGGATGATGTAGTCCAGCAAGACGATGGAATTGTTGACGACGATGCCCGCCAGCGAGATCACGCCCACGCCGGTCATGATGATGCCGAAGGGCGTGCGGTGGACCATCAGGCCCGTGAGGACGCCGATGAGCGAGAGTGCCACGCTGGACAGGATCACCAGCGGCACCGTCACCGAGCTGAACTGGCTGATCAGCACCACGAAGATCAGCATGATGGCGATGGCGAAGGCGTCGCTGAGGAAGGCCTGGGCCTCCTCCTGGTCCTCGGTCTCACCGGTGTAGTCAATGCTGTAGCCGACCGGCAGGTGGAAGTCGGCCAGCAGCTCCCGAACCTCGGCCAGCAGGGCGTTGCTGTTGTACCCGGCGGCGACGTCGGCGCTGACCGAAACGACGCGCTTGCTGTCGATACGGTTGATGGCGGCCAGGCCCGACTTGAACTCGGTGGTGGCAAAGGCCGCCAGGGGCACCTGCTCGCCCTCGTAGAAGACGTGCAGGCTCTCCAGGTCCTCCACCTTGCGCCGGAAGGGCTGCTGCAGGCGGACGCGGATGTCGTATTCGTCCTCGCCGACCCGGAACTTGGACGTCTCGGCGCCGTGCAGCGCGGTGCGCACCGTACCGGCGATGTCCCAGGTCCGCAGCCCGAAGCGGCCGGCCTTGTCCACGTCCTGCCGCACCTCGATCTGGGGCAGATCCCGGTCGTAGTCGTCGACGATGTCCACCAGGCCCTCGACGTTGCGGATGCGCTCGCTGACCTGCGCGGCCAGCTCGCCGAGCACGTTGAAGTCCTCGCCGGAGATCTCGATGTTCACCGGCGGACCGGTCGGCGGCCCTTCCTCCTGCTTGTCGATCACCAGACGCGCGCCCGTGAAGCCGCTCAACCGCCGGCGCAGGTCCTCGACGGAGCCGCGGGAGGGGCGCGTACGGTCCTCGATGTCCACGAACTCCATGGTGACCAGGCTCTTGTGCGACGGCGCCTGGTTCGCGCTGAAGGCGCCGTTCTCGGCGCCGACCTGTCCCGTGTAGGCCTTCAGCTCGGGAACCTCGGCGACCGCGGCCTCCACCTGGCGCGTATAGACGTCGCTGACCTCGATGCGTGTGCCGGACGGCGCATCGATGGCCACGTAGGCGATGCGGGGATCGATGTCCGGGAAGAGTTCGACGCCGTTGTTGAAGACGGCGAACAGCATGGATACGCAGATCAGCAGGGCCACCATGGTCGTCAGCACGCCGGTGCGATGGCCCAGCGCCCAGCGCAGGGTCGGTTCGTAGGTCTTCAGGCCGAAGCCGATCAGCCTCTCGCCCAGGGCTGGCCGGCCCTCGCGGACCCGTGGCGCCTTCATGAAGCGCGCGCAGAGCACCGGGTTGAAGACCAGCGCGACAAGCAACGAGGCCAGCAGCGTGATGACCACCGTGATGGGCAGATATTTCATGAACTCGCCCATGATGCCCGGCCACAGGATCATGGGCCCGAAGGCGCAGACGGTCGTCAGCGTCGACGCCACGACCGCGTTCGAGACCTGCGCAGCGCCGAAACGGGCCGCCTCGTCTCCGCTCTTGCCGCGCCCGCGCTGCCGGAAGATGTTCTCGACGATCACGATGGCGTTGTCCACGAGCATGCCCAGCGCCAGGATCAACGAGAAGAGCACCACCATGTTCAGGGTGATGCCGAGCGCCCGCAGCACGATGAAGCTGATCAGCAGGGAGAAGGGGATCGCGACGCCCACGAACAGGGCGTTGGTGAAGCCCAGGAAGAGCAGCAGCACCGCAACGACGAGGATCAGGCCGCTGATGATGTTGTTCTCCAGCTCGGTGACCATGTGACGGATGTCCTTGGACTGGTCGCCGACGATGGTGATCTCGGTCCCGGGCGGGAAGCGTTCCTGCCAGGCAGTCAGGATGGCGCGGATCTCGTCGGCGATGTCGATGATGTTCTCGCCGCCGCGCTTCTTCACCGACAGGATCACGGCGTCCTTGCCGTTGACGCGCGAGATGGTCTCGCGATCCTTGAGGCCGAAGCTCACCTCGGCAACGTCGCGGATGTAGACCGGCGTGGGCGCGCCCAGGTTGACCACGAAGTCCAGGATCTCCGATACATCGTCGATCTCGCCCGGCACGTTGACCTGGTAGTCGTACATGCCCAACGACAGCTTGCCGCCGGGAATGGTCGTGTTCTGCAGGAAGATGGCGTCCTGGACGTCGACCAGGCCCAGGTTGTAGAAGCGCAGGCGCTGGGGATCCACCTGCACGAGCACTTCGTGCTCCACGCCGCCGGTCAGATTGACCTCCAGCACGCCGCGGACGGTCTCGATCTCCTCCTGGAGGTCCTCCCCCACTTCCTTCAGCAGGATCGGGTCGTAGTCGGCCGCCAGGTTGATCTGGATGATGGGCCAGTCCGTGGAGCTCAGCTCCATGATGAGCAGGTCCTCGCGCGGATCCTCGGGCAGATCGGGCTTGGCCAGGTCCACGCGGTCGCGCACCTTCTGCAGCGCGTCGCTCATCTCCACGTCCGTCGTGAATTCCAGCACGATGTTGGACATGCCCTCCACCGAGGTGCTGGTCATCTCCTTGAGATTCGACAGGCCCTTGAGTTCGCGCTCGAGCTTGCGCGTGACCAGGCTCTCCACGTCTTCGGGACTGGCGCCGGCGTAGGGCGTCATGACCATCACGATCGGTATCTTCACGTCGGGGCTGGACTCGCGGGGCAGGCCCAGGTAGGAATCCACGCCCACGATGACGATGATCACCATGAAGGCGAAGATCGTCGGGTACCTGCGGATCGCGCCGTTGGTGATCTTCATCGTCCGGCCTCCCGCGCGCCGCCCGTCGATGCGGACTCGACGACCTCGGCCGGGTCGCCGCCCCTGCTGCCGTCACGCGCGGCGGCGTGCTCGGTGACCTCCACCAGCGCGCCGTCGACCAGGTCGCGATGCCCGCGCACCACGACACTCTCCCCGGACCGCAGGCCGGATCCGATCACGACCATCAGGCCCTGGTCGGGGCCCAGGGTGACCGGGCGCAGGGCGGCGCGTTCCCCCTCGACCACGAAGACCGCGAGCCCCTCGGTGGTGTACATGACGGCGTCGCGAGGCAAGACCAACACATTCTCGTGGGTGATCTTGTGGATCCGCGCGCGCGCGACGACGCCCGCCCGCAGGGACAGGTCCGCGTTGTCGACGTGCACTTCGACCTTGAACTTGCCGGTGATGGTGTCGGCCTCGAAACCGATCCAGGCCACCTTCCCCGCGACCTGCTCGTTCATGCCCTCGAGAACGATCGTCGCGGGTGCGCCCCCGCGCAGCCAGGCCACTTCGCGCTCGGAGACGGTGCCGGCCAGCTTGAGCACGAAGGGATCGATCACGCGGGCGACGGGCATGCCGGGCGAGACGAGCTGGCCGGGCTCCACGTAGCGGTCGACCACCACGCCGGCGAACGGAGCCTTCACGGCGGCCCGCTCGTGACGGAGACTGGCGATGCGGTAGACCGCCTCGGCCTGCGCCCGCGCCGCGTCGGCGCCGAGCATCTCGGTTTCGCTGACCTTGCCGGCAGCGAAGAGCGCGGCGGTGTTCTCGGCCGTATGCGCCCGCAGTTTCAGGTCGTCCCCCGCGGCGGCCATCTCCGCCGCCAGCAGGCGCCGATCCAGCTCCACGAGCCCGTCGCCCTCGACGACCGTCTCGCCCTTGTCGTGCGGAATCGCGTAGACCGTGCCCATCTCCTCGGCGGACACGTCGGCACCCCGCACGGGGCGCAGGGGCCCGGAAATCTCGAAGAACTCCTCGAGGTCGGTCGGAGACATCTCCAGCACGCGCACGTTGCGGGCGACCTCGCCGGGCACCTCGTTCTCCATGCGATGCGCGCAACCGGCCGCGAGCAACAGGCTCGCCACGAGGACCGGCACGGCCAGGCGACGGCCTCGTATCACGATTTCAAACATCACGTGCTCCTTATGCGTGTTCATTCCGTCCCTCCTTCGACAAGGCCCTCCACGGCCGCGAAGGGCAGCATGGGAGAGACGCCGATGGCACGTTTCAGGGAGGCGGTCGTCGTCAGTACGTCGTACCGCGCCTGGATCAGGTTGCTATGGGCCAGCGACCGGCTGGCCTCCGACTGCAGCACGGTCAGGTAATCGGTGCGCCCGAGACGCAGTTCGAGCTTGCTGATCTCCAGCAGTTCCTCGCTGCGCACGAGATTGAGTTCGGCCGCCCGCAGGTTGACGCGCGACATGTCGAGGTCATCCAGCAGCTCGAGCACGTCGGCGCGGATCCGCCGCTTCAGGCCGGTCAGTTCCACCTCGTTGCGGCGGATGGACGCCTCCGTCTCCTTGACGAGACCCTTGGTGAGCAGGCCGTCGAAGAGCGGCACGTTCAGGGCCACCGTCGCCCGCCAGAAATCGTGACCCGTGTCGTCCAGCTCCTGCACCGCCCGGCCCACGTACCCGTAGGAGCCGTCGACGGACAGGTAAGGGCGCATGTCGGCCTTCTGGGCCTTGCGGCTCTGCCGGAGCATCGCCGTGAGCAACTCCGACATGCCGACATCGGGACGCCGCAGCGCATGGGCGATGGCCACAGCCTGGTCGATCCGATCAGGTTCCAGTTCCTGCGTATGCTCTATGGAGAGAGGCATGCCGGGCGAGAGTCCCATGGCCGCGTTCAGGCGGGCGCCCGCGTTGCGCAGTTCCTTGCCCGCCAGATGCAGGCGGGGCATCAGGTTCGCGACGGCCACGGCGGCCTGCAGCGTGTCGATCCCCGTCGCCATGCCCAGATCGTAACGCAAGCGCATGATGTCCAGGAACTCCCGCTGGTTGGCCAACTCCGCCTCCGCGGCGGCGAGCTGATCGGCCGCCAGGATGATCCCGTGATAACCGGAGATGACCTGCTCCTCCACCTGGTGCGTCACCGCGCTCACGGCCAGATCCTGGCGCTTGATGCTCTGGCCGGCAGCGCCCACCGCGCCGAGCACCTTGGCGGGGTTGAGGGTCCAGCGCAGGTTTAGCTGCGCGCGCCAGTAGGTCTGGGCCGGGATGTCCTCGGGCGCCGGCAGGAAGTCGAACCCGGCGAGCAGCGTGTCCAGCGGCGAGGTGCCGATGGGACCGTCGCCGCCGCCGCCGAAGGTCTCGTCCAGGGCGAAGCTCGGATCGCGCGAGCGCGACCACTCGCCGGTGGCGTCGATGTAGGGCAGGCCCGTCGCTAGCGCCTGGAACATCTTGCCGTCCAGCTCCTTGCGACGCAGGCGCTCGGCCTGCAGGGCGTCGTTGTTCTCCAGGGCCCGGCTCACGCATCCGGCGAGATCGAGCGCCACCGCTGCGCCCGGCCTGGCCTCGATGACCGTTCCGTCGCCCGTCGCGAACGCCGCGACGGCCGATAGCGTGAAGATCGCGGCGGTCGCCGCGATCGCGCATCGTCCAGATTTCATTGCTCCCTCCGGGTCGATTCGTGCTGAAGATTTCGGATTCCGTTGAGTATGAAGGCGCGCAGTTCGCGCGACAGGGTCTCGTTTTCGAAGGCGCTGGGCTCGCTCGTGAGTTCGGGAAAGACGTAGTACATGGAATCGAGCAGTCCGCCGATGATCCATACGATCGTCGGCGGATCCATCTCGCGCAGTTCGCCCCTGCGGATGCCCTCGGCGACCACTCGCTGGAGCACCTCTATCATCGCCTGGGCTTCCTCGTACTTCATGAAGTCCTTGGTGTAGGCCTTCACGTCGGGTTCGTGCAGGCAGATGTGGAACACGGGATGGTTCCGTCCCATCTCCTCGTAGCCGTCGATGTAGCGCTCGAGTTTCTCGATGGCCGTCATCTCCGACGTCAGGGCCTCCTCCCACTTCGAAACGGAGCGGGAGATGACGTGCATCAGCATCTGCATCAGCAGATCGGCCTTGTCGCTGAACAGCTCGTAGAAGGTACGCTTGGAGACGCCGGCTTCGCGGCAGATCTCCCCCACCGTCGTCTTGCGGAAGCCGAACCTCTCGAAAATGGGCTCGCCCGCGGCGATGATCTGCACGCGTTTCGACGTGTCCCTGGTATCGGTCATGAGCCCTCCTTCCCTTGGACAATGAAACGAATACGCTTTAATCGTTTAATGGTTTCGGTCAAAATAGGAGAATATCGTGCGGCGTCAAAGGCAGATTTTGAAAATTCGTCATCCGGCCATATCTTCGAGCGGTCAACAGGCGAAAGGGACGATATGTCACAGCGATATCTGATCACCGGCGGCGCCGGCTTCCTGGGCATCAACATGGCGCGCTACCTGCTGGAGCGCGGCCACGAGGTGACGTCCCTGGACATCGCGCCCTTCGCTTATCCCGAGCGCGACCGGATCCGCGAGATCACCGGCGACGTCCGCAACCGCACCGACGTCGACCGCGCCATGACCGACTGCGACATCGTAATCCACACCGCCGCCGCCCTGCCCCTCTATGATCACGACGACATCCTGTCCACCGACATCGAGGGCACGCGCACCGTGCTGGAATCCGCCCTCGCCCACGGCATCGACCGGTTCGTGCACATCTCCTCGACGGCCGTCTACGGCATCCCCGACCATCACCCGCTGGTGGAGGGCGACCCGGTCGACGGCGTGGGGCCCTACGGCATCGGCAAGGTCGAGGCCGAGAGCATCTGCGCCGAGTTCCGCGCGCGCGGCCTCTGCGTCCCGATCATCCGCCCCAAGTCGTTCATCGGGCCGGAGCGCCTCGGCGTCTTCGCGCTGTTCTACGACTGGGCCAAGGACGGCAAGGGCTTCCCCATGATCGGCAGCGGGAACAATCGCTACCAGCTCTGCGACGTTGAGGATATCTGCCAGGGCATCTATCTCTGCTGCACCGGCCCCAGGGACAAGGCCGACGACGTGTTCAACCTGGGCGCCCGCGAATACACCACCATGAAGGAAGACTACCAGGCGGTCCTGGACGAGGCCGGTTTCGGCAAGAAGATCGTCGGCTTCCCCGCCAGGCCCGTGATCTGGACCCTGCGCCTGCTGGAGGCGTTCAAGCTCTCGCCGCTCTACAAGTGGGTCTACGAGACGGCCTGCGAGGATTCCTTCGTCTCCATCGAGAAGGCGGAGCGCGTGCTGGGTTACGATCCGAAATACTCCAACAAGGATGCCCTGGTACGCAACTACCGGTGGTACCTCGACAACCTCCACACTTTCGAAGGCCAGTCCGGCGTATCCCATCGCGTTCCCTGGAGGCAGGGGATCCTCAAGGTTGCCAAACTATTCTTCTAGGGCCGGGCAGGCACGTGCAGGCGGCATCGAGAGCGACTCTCGCAGAGCCGGAGCCTCGATGCCGCCTGCACGTGCCTGCCCTCCGTAGGAGAAGTTCGCAAGCTCGAGGGGACCGCTGCTCAGGGTTTCAGGCGGCGGATCTCGGCCAGCAGGCTCTCGTAGTGGGTTCCTTGCCAGTAGATCTTGCGGCAGTCCGGGCATTGGTGGAATTCCCGATAGTGTCGTCGTGTGAGGGGTTCCAGGAGATGGGCGATCTCGGCCTTGTCCACCGGTTCGACCCGGGCGTTGCAGGCCGCGCATCTGCGGAACGGCTCGATGCGGGATTCCAGATCCAGCCGCGCGACGACCTCGGCGAGCTGTTCGCGCACCTCGGTCGAGCGCAGCCAGTAGCCGCGCTCGATCTCCTTGCGCTTGAGCAGCCCGACGTCGCGCGTCAGGACGCAGCGGCCCTCGCGCGCGGCGATCGCGGCGATGGTCTGATCGTCGTAGTCGTCTCCATATAGGGTGTCGAAGCCCAGAACGCGCAGGCGGCGCGCCAGCTTGCCCAGATGGACGTCGCAGACGAAGCGGGGATCGCGCAGGGGACGCTCACGCAGACGCGTCACCGGCGCGATGTCCAGGCTCTCGAACACGGGGTAGACCGCGACCCGCTCGCCGCTCCGCAGGACGTGGGAGAATTCGACGGACCGGTCGTCGACGAGTATCAGGTCGACCTCCACGTGCGGCACGCCGAGCGCCTCGATGGCGTCCTTGACCGCAGGGGCCCCCCGGAAGACGTAGGCGAACTCGCGCTTGCGTCGACGCGGCGGCAGGAAATCGTTGAGCTCCTCGTAGAAGCGGAAGCGCGCTTCGTTCTCCATACTCCACATCGTCTCAGTAGAGCTCGAACTGCACCAGCCTGCATTCCAGGCCGCCGTTCCACAGCGGGATGCGGCGCTTGGGGTGCAGACCGATGCGCTTGACCAGTTCGACGTCGCCGCAGAGCACCCAGGCCTCCGCGCCGCGGCATCGCCGCTTGAGATGGTCGCCGAGATCCTTGTAGAGCGCCCCGACTCGGGCACGCTCCTGGAGACGGACGCCGTAGGGCGGGTTGACCACGATGACCGCCCCCGCGGGAACCGCCACGTCGCGGAAGTCGGCTCGCGTCACCTGCACCGCCTCGCCGCCGGGCAGGGACGCCAGGTTCGCGCGCGCCGCGCGCACGGC
>JAHIYU010000035.1 GCA_018814885.1 bacterium
CTTCGTGTCTAAGGAGGGTATCCGCTGCCAGTACGTGGTGGAGAAGGTCTGTGAACTGAAGGTGCGGCCACAGTCGAGGCACGTGTACCGCTGGATACGTCTGGGGCGAGCGAGGCGCATGTACCAGCCCTTGCGTTTGTAGCGCCAGCTGTCGGTGAACCCGTTGTGGTACTTGCAGTTTGGGTTGGGGCAGTGAGGCGGTCGCCAGCCGGGTCGTCGTGTGTTCATGCCCTCGGCACCGCAGGTTCGGGGCCGGAGACATTTTAGGGGGCAGAACTTATTTTATACAATCGTGATGGAAACGTGAGACTTGCCAGCTATCGTTCAAACAAGAAAACGCGATCGGCCCCAACAACCGATCAACAATACAGCCCGCAGATCTTTGCCATCGGATCTCCGGATCAGGGCCATCCCGAAACGTACATCGATCTTCGTGGATAGACGCCTGAGGAATTCCATGATCGAGGATCGAATGCGGGCACATACCGGCCGGATGCGTCAAGTTGGCGAAACCGGCGGCTGACTCGGGGTTCTCGGCGGGGGGAACCCCGAGGCTTTTTGTATACCCTGACTACCTTGTCGCCGGGTGGGTTGCCCGGTTTCCGTGCAACAATGCGTAGGCGCTCTCGTTCTTGCACCGCGTGCATCGGCGCACTATGCTCTGCGCCTCGTAACCGGGCTTCACGAAAGGACTCGACGGGTGAGTGCAACAAGCAGCGGCATGGGTGGGACGATGCTCAGCCTCCGGCACATCCACAAGCGATACGGCGAGGTCGAAGCCGTCTCCGATTTCTCCCTGGACATCCCTCGCGGCGCCATCTACGGCTTCCTCGGTCCCAACGGTGCCGGCAAGACCACCGCCATCCGCAGCATCATGAACATCGTGCCCCCCGACGAGGGCGAGATCCTCTTCGACGGCCGGCCCATGGATCGGGGCCTGCTCGACCGCGTCGGTTATTTGCCAGAGGAGCGTGGCCTATACCGTAAGATGAAGTGCGTCGAGCAGCTCGCGTTCTTGGCCGAGCTGAAGTCGATTCCCCGGCGGAAAGCGGTTCCGCTAGCCGAGCAGTGGCTGGAGCGCATGGAGCTGGGCGACTGGAAGGACAAGAAAGTCGATGCGTTGTCCAAGGGGATGCAGCAGAAGGTCCAGTTCGCCGCCACCTTCCTGTTCGGGCCGGACCTGGTGATCCTGGACGAGCCTTTCGGCGGTCTCGACCCGCTGAACATCGAGTTGCTGCGCGACATCATCCGTGAGGAGAACGCCCGCGGATGCACCATCATCTTCTCGACGCACATGCTGGCCGAGGCGGAACAGCTCTGCGACAACATCTGCCTGATCGAGGGGGGGCGGAAGATCCTGGACGGCAGCCTCGACCAGATACGCGACGACTTCCCGTTGCGGTCGGTCAAGGTCGTCTTCACCGACGGAGCGGCGGCGCCCGCAGCGCTGCCAGACGTCACCCAGTGCGCGCCGGACGGTGACGGCTGGCGCCTGACCCTGCGCGAGGGCGCCGACCTCGACGCCCTGCTCGACAGGTTGCGCGCGCACGGTTCGCTCTCGCTCTTCTCGGCCAACCGGCCCAGCCTGCAGGAGATCTTCCTGGCCGCCGTCCGCCATCAACGCGCCACGGCGGGTGAGGGGGTGGCGTCGTGAAGACCTTCGCCATCATCAGGCGCGAGTACCTCGAGCGGGTGCGCAGCAAGGGCTTCATCATCAGCACCATCCTGATCCCCCTGATGATGTCCCTGGTGCTGCTGATACCCATGCTCGCCATGGACAAGGTCGATGCCGAACGCACTGTTGGCGTTGTGGATCCCTCCGGCGCGCATTACCAGCCGTTGAGCGATATCCTGGGTGAGCGCGAGAAACCCCGGATCGTGCTGATCCCCCTCGATGCGTCGCCGGGCGGGCACGAGGATGCCATAGCGGAGATGACCGCCCGCATCCGTGACGAGGATCTCGACGCGGGCCTGTTCATCGCGCCCGATTTCGCCGAGTCGCGGCAGGCGACCTTCTACAGCAAGTCCGTCTCGGCGGGCATCATCCGCGAGATGATCGCGCCGGCCCTGAACCGCGTCCTGCATCAGCTGCGTTTCGCCCGGGCGGGCGTGCCCGACAGCCTGCACGCCTACCTCTCGGCCTACACCGACTGGAGCACCCTCTCGGTCAGCGAGGAGGGAGAGACCACCTCGCGAGACAACGACGGCGTCTTCGCCGTCGCCTTCACCCTGATCATGATCCTCTACATGATGGTGCTGGTCTACGGGCAGCAGACCCTGACGGGCGTCATCGAGGAGAAGAGCTCGCGCGTGGTGGAGGTGATCCTGTCCAGCGTGCCGGCCTCGCGCCTGATGCAGGGCAAGATCCTCGGCATCGGCGCTGCCGGGCTGACCCAGGTGGCCATCTGGACCGCGGCGATCATCGGGCTCTCCGCCCGCGGCGTGGACATCGGCGGCATGAGCATCGACGCCTCGTTCCTGACGCCCATGATGCTCTCGTCGTTCGTGATCTTCTTCGTGCTCGGCTACCTGCTCTTCTCGAATCTCTACGCCGGCGTGGGATCGCTGTGTAACACGGCCCAGGAATCGCAGCAGTTCGCCACGCCCATCGCCATGTTCGTGATCATCCCCATGCTGCTGCTGACCCTGGTGATGATGGACCCCGGCGGCACGGTGGCGACCATCCTCAGCCTGATCCCCTTCTTCACGCCGATATTGATGTTCATGCGCGTCTGCCTGGAGACGCCGCCCCTCTGGCAGATCGTGCTGTCGTGGGCGCTGATGGTGGTGACGATATACGGGCTGATGCGGCTGTCGGGGAAGCTGTTCCGCGTGGGAATCTTGATGCACGGGGCCGCACCCTCCTGGGGGACGTTGGTGAAGGTGCTGCGGCAGGCGGATTGAGCCGGGTGCTCGCAGTGAGATACGGCTCTCCCCGGACAGCGGAGCTGCGCAACGCTTTACGATTATCCGGTGAGTAGGTGCGCGCCGGCCTCCTCGGATGCTATAATGCACAGGTAGCCATCGAGACACCCCCTGGAGGACACAGTGTACCGTCGCCTGATGATGATCGTCTGCCTCGCGCTGCCGACCGCGGCACCCGCCGCCCACGCCGGCACCGGCGTGCACACCACCTACCTGTGGCACATGCACCAGCCCATCTACTGGCCGGACGAGAGCGTCTGGGGTCCGGGCCGCTACGAGACAGCCTACGAGACCATCACCCTGGGCCACAGCCAGAACGACGAGTACGCGATCTTCGACAAGGACGACCGGATCGGGGATTACCAGCACTATCCCAAGGACGCGATCTCCTCGATCCTGGATCTGCCCGAGGCCGGGGCGCAGGTGTCGTTCGCGGGCGCCCTGATGGAGAACATCTTCAGCCTGGGCGACGCGGGCTGGAACGGCGGCCGGTACGCATCCGATTGGTATTCCCATTACCGCACCGCGCGCGGGTGGTCCAACACGGCCGGGAAGCCGCGCCTCGAACCGGTGCTGGTCGGCTTCCATCACGCCATCGGCCCGCTGCTGGACGACAACGCCCTGCGCATGGAACTGGCCCTGGCCCGGCTGATCTACGACGACGCCTGGGGGCCCGGGGAGGTCTCGCACGGTTTCTTCCCGGCGGAGATGTGCTTCAGCGAGCGGATGATCCCGCTGCTGGTCGAGGCCGGCGTGGCGTGGACCGTCGTGCCGGATCTGCACGTCGCGCGCGCCTGCGCCGACTATCCCTACCAGGCCAACCTGGACAACTGCGATCCGCCCAATCCGGCCGACCAGACCAACCCGGCCCAGGGCGTCTACACCAGCCACACCATCTCCCGCGGCGTCACCCTCAAGGTGCCGTACCCCTACGGCTTCACGCCCCACCGGGCAGAGTACGTGGATCCCGACGGCGGCGGCGTCTCCAGCCTGGTGGTGGTGCCCGCGGCCAACGCCATGGGCTGGGAGGAGGGTTACGGCCTGTTCGGCACCGGCGGCGTCGATGCGATCGCCTCGGCCAACAATCCCGCGCAGCCCATGCTGGTGATCTTCGCCCACGACGGGGACAACGCCTGGAGCGGCGGCTGCAGCTACTATTACGAGAACGTCACCCAGTTCGCCCACGCGGCCGCGGGCCAGGGCTACACGCCGACGACGGTCGCCACCTACCTGCAGCACCATCCCGTGCCCGCGGGCGACGTGGTGCACGTGGAGGACGGCGGCTGGGTCAACGCCGACGGCGACTTCGGCTCGCCCCAGTACGTCAACTGGAACTGGCCGCCGGTGAACGCCTCGGGACAGTTCGACATCCCCGGCGGCTGGGCCGAGGACGAGCGCAACTGGGCCGTCCTGACCGCCGCCCAGAACAGCGTGGAGACCGCCGCCGCCATCGCCGGCGTGGACACGTCCCAAGTGCTGGACCCCGGCCCCGCGGCCGGCGACGCCGCGCGCGCCTGGCACTTCCTGCTGGCCGGCTACGAGAGCGGCTACATGTACTACGGCGCGGTCCTGGACATGGAGATCAAGGCGACCCTTGCCTGCAACGAGGCGCTCGCCTTGGCCGATCCGATCGTCGCGGGCGGCGCGGACACCGTGGCGCCGACGGTCTGGCTGCCCCAGCGTCTGCCCTGGAATCCCGGCGGCTTCGGCGGCGGCTCCCTGTGGGGCTATCCCGGCGGGCAGGGCGCGGCCATGTCGTCGGATTTCCACGTCTGGACCTTCGTGCACGACGTGTCCGGCCTGGCGCGGGTGGAACTGAAAGTGCGCGCGGACGCCGACGGGACGAACGATCCGGCGACGCACGACAACGAGCTCTACGCCGGCGGTCCGGACGTGGGCGCCTGGACCGCCCTGCCCATGAACCAGCGCGTCATGCCCCTGGGCGAGCCCTGGGAGATGGGCGAGATCGACTTCACCGAGCTGCCCCAGGTCATCGCCGACCAATACTGGCTGGAGTTGACGGGTTACGAGGACGTGCTGCTCGACTATCACGTGGAAGCCGAGGACGACCTGGGACACGTCAAGCGCAGCCCCATCCAGCACGTGTGGGTGGGCGCCGGCGGCGCCGCCGAACCCGACTCGGTCGCCTGGACCGACCCCGCGGAGCCTGTCGCCGGCGAGACCGTCACCGTCCGGTACGATCCGACCGGTCGGCCACTCAAAGGCGCGCTCGCGGTCTGGATACACCGCGGGCACAGCGGCTGGCAGGGCGTCACGGACGGGCCCATGTCCTACAGCGCCGGCGCCGGCGCTTGGTGGGTCACCTTCACCGTGCCCGCGTCGGCCACTTCCCTGGACTTCGTCTTCCACGACAACGCCGGCACGTGGGACAACAACGGCGGCGCCGACTGGCACGTGGCCGTCAGCGGCGGCGGCGGCGAACCGCCCTTCGTCATGGACGGCCTGCTGGACGCGGCGGCCGACCAGCTGGACGTCTGCCTGTGGGCGGCCGAGCAGGACGGCTGGCTCTACGTGGCCACCGACTCCCACACCGCCAACCCCGGCGCCGACATCTTCATCCTGCTGCACGGGGACGGCGGCTTCGTCCCGCAGGCCGCGCCCTGGGCCAAGGCCGGCCAGTCCCTGCCCTGGGACGCCTACCTGGCCCGCGAGGGCGACAACAGCTGGAGCGGCTGGTTCGACGCCGCCGAGGTCACGCCGCCCCCCGGCGATTTCCGCCAGGCCACGGGTACCGTGCTCGAGGGCGTCTTCCTGCTCGACGATTCGTATCCCGGCGGCTGGCCCGCGGAGCTCGACCTGGCGGTGGCGGCCTACGGCACCGCCGACGCCGGTGCGCTGCTGGACCAGTGTCCCGCCGGCGACGGCGACGGCGACCTGGTCATGCCCGCGGACTGGGTGCCGGTCTGGGTGCCGGTCGCGGTGGCGGAGACCCCCGCGCCCGTCATGCGCCTGGCGGCGCATCCTAACCCCTTCAACCCGAGCACGCGCCTCGCCTTCTCGCTGTGGGCGCCGGCCCGGGCGAGGCTGGTGATCTTCGACGCCCGCGGCCGCCGCGTCCGCACGTTGCTCGACGCGCCGCGCACGGCCGGCCTCTACACCGTGTCCTGGGACGGCCACGACGACACCGGCCGCCCGATGCCCGGCGGCGTCTACCTGGCCCGCCTGACGGCCGGCCGACAGGATGCAACCCTGAAACTCTCGCTCGTCAAGTGATGATGCCGAGACGCGACCCTTCGCCGTGACACCGTGACCGCGCTCCGGCTCTTCGAGAGTCGCTTGGTAACGGTGTCACGGCGAAGGGTCGCGTCAGTCCCGGACATCATCCCCGTAAGAGATCTCATCCGGCAACTCGTTCACATCATCATCTTGATAGGGAAAGAACTCGCACAGCTTCTCGCCGATCAAGGCGATGCCCGTCTCGAGCCCTTTGGCGAAACGTCCTTCGCCGAATTCGCGCCCCATGGCCTCCACCACGTCCGACCAGAAGCCGTCGCCCACGCGGGCGTGCAGCTCCTCGTCGCCGACCACGGCGAACTTGCGCGAGCGCACGGCCATGTAGACCAGCACGCCGTTGCGGTCTGCGGTACGGTGCATGCCCAGATCGTCGAAGACGCGTCGCGCCTGGAGGTAGGGATCGCCGGCGACCGGCGGCCCGGCGGGGACGTCGCGCTCCAGGTGGAAGCGGATCTCGCCGCTGGTCCGCAGTTCGGCGGCCGCGATGGCGTCCACGATGCGCGCCTGCTCCGCCTTGGCGAAGAAACGCCTGGGGATGTCGCTGCGCTGGTTCGTCATCTCACCAACCTCCACTGGCGCCGCCGCCGCCCGAGAAGCCGCCGCCCCCGCTGAAACCGCCCCCGCCCCCGAAACC
>JAHIYU010000036.1 GCA_018814885.1 bacterium
AGCACGCCACGGACGCTCCCGGCGACGAGACCGCCGTGCGCCGCATCGACGCAGAGAAGGTCCGGTGCTAGCAGTTCGAGGCAGCGGCGCCAGTGCCGCTCCCCCCGGCGCAGGTTCAGCGGCGCCAGGACCGCCCCCCGGCGCAGGGCGGCGAAGACGAGGGCGGCCTGATCCGCGGAATTGGCCGCGAGGACGGCGATCCGGGCGCCGGCGCCGATGCCGGCCCGCCGCAGATCTTCGCCGCGGCGGCCGACCGCATCGTCGTATTCCCGCCAGGTCCAGGTTCGCGCGTCGCTGCGCAAGGCGATGCTCCCTGGCCGTTCGCGCGCGGCGGTACGCACGGGACAGATCATCGTGCCGGCCTCAACCATCGCGGCCGCCGCCGAGCCGGGTCCCGGTCTCCAGGCAGGGACTGCCACGATTCAGGCGCACGCCGAGCCCCGGTTCCGCCGGCACCGACATCACGCCCCGGCGAGTGGGCGGATCATCGACGAGCAGCGTGTCCGCGAGCAGACGGAGCGTGTCGAGGCCGCAAGGCACCGGCGGTCCGCCGCCGGGATCGCGCGCGACGGCCGCCGCCAGATGCAGACAGGCCGCGACGCCGATGCCCGATTCCAGCGCCGTGGTGACCACCGTCTTCTTGCCCTGCCGCTGCGCGGCGAGGGCCAGCGCGACGGCCGGCGACGGCCCGCCGACGAGCGTCGGCTTGAGAACCACCGCCACGATGGCTTCGTGCCGGAGCAGGGCGTGCCACCGCTTCGGGTCGAACACCGTCTCGTCGAGCGCGAAGGCGAGGCCGCAGCGGCGGTGCACGTCGTCGAGCGCATCGGCATGCTGCGGGGCGAGGGGCTCCTCGACGAATTCGATACGCCGGGCCGGCAGCCCGGCGAGCGCCGTCAGCGCCTGCTGCGGATTCCACGCGCCGTTCGCGTCGAGGCGCAACCTGACCTGCGGCGGCAAGCCGTCGAGCAGCGCCTCGATCCGTCGACGGTCATCCTCGGGCGCGAGCGCGCCCACTTTCATCTTGACGATCCCGATACCCGGCTGGCAGGCGGCCTCGAGATCCCGGCGCGTCGCGCCGGCAGGCAGCACGGTGTTGTAGGCCACGGCGCCGGCGGCATCGTCTCCCAGCAGCCTGGCGAGCGGCCGTCGCGCCGCCTGGGCGGCCAGGTCGGCCAGCGCCGTGTCGAGCCCGCAGCGGGTCGACGCCGGGCATCCCCGAAGAGCCGGGAGACGGTCGAGAACCTCGCCCAGACAGGTGCGGTGATCGTCGAATTCGAGCTCGCGGAGCCCTGCGCAGAGCCGACTGGCCGCCGTCTCGGCGTCCGCCAGGCCCTCGGGCGAGAAGCCGGGCAACGGTGCGACATCCCCCAGACCGGTCCGGCCCTCGCTGTCCACGAGTTCGACGATGACGCCCTCGCGGCGCGAGAGGCTGCCCCGCGAGGTCGCGAAGACGTCCCGCAGGGGAATCGCGTAGCGGCGCAATCGCGCGGTGACGATCCTCACAGCAGCCAACCCGTCGAAAAGAGCAATCCGAAGAGCAACATCAGCCGTCCCGTCTCGGCGAGGGCGTCGTTGAGCGCCGGCCCGTCGGTCTCGCGCAGCACCTTGCGCGCGGTCGGCAGAGCCGCCGGCGCGACCATGAGCGTCAACGCGGCCCACGGCCGGCCCGTCGCGCCGGACGCGAACAGGAGCGGGAACAGCGCGGCGCCGACGACCAGCACGAGATACTGCGCCCGCGTGAAGGTGCGGCCGAGGCGCACGGCGAGTGTCCGCTTGCCCGTCCGGCGGTCGGACTCCATATCGCGCAGATTGTTGACCACCAGGACCGCCGTCGCCATCATCCCCGGCGGGACGGACAGCGCCAACACCGCGGCCGTGATGTCGAGGGTGATGACATAGTAGGTGCCGCCGACGGCGACCGGTCCGTAGAAGACCAGCACGAAGAGATCTCCGAGGCCGAGATAGCCCAGCGGCCGGGGGCCCGCCGTGTAGAGCACGCCGCAGAGAATGGAGGCCAGCCCGATCGCCACGACCGGCCAGCCGCCGCGAAACACCAGATACAGACCGACCAGGACGGCCAGCTTGAAGACGACGAAGATCGCGATCTTCATCTGCGTCGGCGTCACGAGGCCGGCCTGGGTCACCCGTAACGGCCCGATCCGGTCGGCGTCGTCCACGCCCTTGAGATGATCGCAGAGGTCGTTCGTGAAGTTCGTGCCGATCTGGATCAACAGGGCGCCGGCCAGGGCCGCCAGGCAGGGCCAGAGCGCGAAGGCGCCGGCCTCGTACGCGAGCGTCCCGCCGATCATCACCGGCAGGACGGCCGTCGGCAACGTCCTGGGCCGGGCGGCCAGTGACCAGATCGTCAATGTACCGGGTCGCGTCTCGCTGCTCATCGATCCTCACTGCGGCCGATGCCGGTCTAGGGGTGCCGCGCGAACTTCGAGAAATCCGGTGCCCGCTTCTCGTTGAAGGCGTTGCGGCCCTCCTGTCCCTCGGCGGTCTGGTAGAAGAGCAGCGTCGCGTTGCCGGCCAGTTCCTGCAGTCCGGCCTGACCGTCGCAATCGGCGTTCAGGGCCGCCTTGAGACAGCGCAGCGCCATAGGGCTGTTGGCGAGCATCTCGCGGCTCCAGCGGACGGTTTCGGCCTCGAGCCGGTCGTACGGCACGACGCAGTTGACCAGACCCATGTCGAGGGCCTGCTGCGCGCTGTACTGGCGGCAGAGGAACCAGATCTCGCGCGCCTTCTTCTGGCCGACGATGCGGGCCAGGTAGCTGGCGCCGTAGCCGCCGTCGAAGGAGCCGACCCGCGGGCCGGTCTGCCCGAAGACCGCGTTGTCGGCGGCGATGGTCAGATCGCACATCAGGTGCAGCACGTGCCCGCCGCCGACGGCGTAGCCCGCCACCGCGGCGATGACCGGCTTGGGCAGGGTGCGGATCAGCCGCTGCAGGTCGAGGGCGTTCAGGCGCTCGACGCCTGCGTCGTCCCGATAGCCCGCGTCGCCGCGAATGGACTGGTCGCCGCCCGAGCAGAAGGCCTTCTCCCCCATGCCTGTCAGGATCACGACGCCGATCCGCGAATCGTCGCGGGCGTCGTTGAAGGCGGCGATCATCTCGCTGATCGTGCGCGGACGGAAGGCGTTGCGGACGTGCGGCCGGTCGATCGTCACCCGCGCGATGCCCTCGGCCTTCTCGTATCTGACATCCTCGAAGTCCTCGGCGCCCACCCGGGCCGGCGTCCACTTCACGGTCTCCATGTTCACCACTCCTGCTCCGTGTTCAGTCCTCATCGTCTCCGGTCCGTAGCACGCGCGGGGGGTTCCCAGAGGAACTCCCGGACGATGCGCGCGAACGCCGCTGGTCTCTCAAGATGGACATTATGGCCCGCATCGGCAACGGTGACCAGACGGGCATCCGGCATCAGGCCGGCCATGCTGCCGTTGAGAGTCCGGTACTTGTCATCCAGTCCGCCGCACACGAGCAGAACCGGCATCTCCAGGTCCGGCAGCCTCTGCCACAGCGAAGGGAAGCGGCCGGTGCCGATGTTCTCTAGCGACAGCGCCAACCCCGCGGCGTCGCAGCGGCGGCGGCGCCTCTTGAGGCGTGCCAGCAGATCCGGCCGGCGGCGCAGCGACGCGAAGAGCGGCTGGTCGAACCAGGCGTCGACGAAGACGGCGATGCCCTCGCTACGCAATGTCCCGGCGCGAAGCCTGTCTTCGTCCAGGCGCTGCCGTCGGTCGTCTTCGGCAGCCAGACCCGGCGACGCGCTTTCCAGGACGAGTCGGCCGACCCGGCCGGGGTAATGCAGCGCGGTGTAGAGCGCCACGCGCCCGCCGAGGGAGTAGCCGAGCAGGTCGACCCGCTCCAGCGCCATCGTGTCCAGGATGCCGATCAACGCCGCGGCCGTCGCCGCGACACCGTAATCCGCGGGCCGGTCCGCGCCGATCGAGGCGCCGTGACCGGGCAGGTCGGGCATGATGCAGCGGCATCCGGGCGCGGTCGCGGCGGCCAGGTCCCGCCAGTCCGCGCCGCGGCCCAGGAAGCCGTGCAGCAGGAGCAGCGCATC
>JAHIYU010000037.1 GCA_018814885.1 bacterium
ATCTCGGCGCCCAGGCGCGTCAGCCCGGCTTCGATGCGCAGCTCCTCGGCGAAGGCCGCCGCCGCCACCGCGTCGTAGATCGTCTCCCCCGGCAAGGTCGCGCCCGCGACCGTTTCCTGGCGCAGGTGCACGACCGAGAGCCCGCCCGAGCGCTGGACCGCGCCGGCCCGGGGTTCCAGCTCGCCCGCCAGCAGAGCCAGGAGCGTGGACTTGCCCGCGCCGTTGGGGCCCACCAGCGCGCAACGCTCGCCCGCCTGCAGGGCCAGCGTCGCGTCGCGCAGGATCGTCTCGCGCCCGTAGTCGAAGGTGATGTTCTGCAGGGAGATCAGGGACATCTCGGCACCGGGCCCGGGTCGGGCGCGAAGCGGGACCCCCCAAGGACTGAAGGGTCCCGTGCGTCACATTTCCGCGCGTCGGCGAGCCCCGTCAAGCGACGGGGTTCGGCGTCTTGCGGTATTTCAGCGGCGGCATGCCGCAGCGGTCCTTGAAGGTCCGCGAGAAGTGCGCGAGGCTGTTGAACCCGCACTCCTTCGAGACCTCCTCGACCGAGAGGTCGAAACGGCGCAGCAGCTTCTTGGCGTTGTCGATCCTGACCTGGATCAGATAGTCGCTGAAGCTCATGCCGATCTCCACCCGGAACAGGTTCGAGAAATAACCCGGGGAGAGATGAACCATCTCGGCCATCTTGTCGCGATTGATGCCCTGCTTGAAGTTCTTCAGGACATAGCGGCAGGCATACTCCGCGCGGTAGTCCTGGATGTCCGTCGTGGCCACCACGCGCTCGCCGTCGTCGCCGGTCGCGTCGAGCGTGACCTCGGGCAGGGGATCGGACCAGAGCCCTACGTCGCTCGGCAGCGGCGCCAATCCCTGATCCAGGTGCGCGGGTCTCGCCGCCGAGAGCTCGTCGCCGTCGCGCGCGGTCTCGTCCGCGCGTGCGCCCTGCAGGAACTCGAGCACGTGCTGGGCGGACTTCTGCACGTTGGCCCTCTGCGATACGAGGACCGGTGCGTTGTAACGTTCCTGGAAATGATCCAGGGAGGCCTTCAGATTGCCTGGGATCTCCGCGGCGTAGACGAAGATCAGGCGCGCCCCGTCGACGAGACTCCCGTCCTCGTCGGCGCGGAGCTGGTGCAACAGGATCTGGGGCCCAAAGAAGGCGAAGCAGAGCTCGGCCGGGTTCTTCTCCGCCGCCGCACAGAGGAACAGGATCTTCTGGTACTCCTCTCGTCCCGCACTCATCAACTTCGGATATGACGGGAATTCGACTATGAAACTGTTCCAAGCTCCTTCAATCGGTTCCAGTCTTTCTCTCACGACTGTCCCCCTAGGACAAAGACGCTCCTTCGTATGCATGTCCACAGATGCCTGGGCAACGACTTGAACTATTATGAGACGAGTATAGAGGAACATCCTCACTTGAACAAGAAAATAATCATCCCCGTAAACACGCACGCATCGCAGAAGTTATATGGAGGCTCCGAAGATCAAACGGATGAACGCCGGGAATCAAGTAACCGTTGCTGATTTCAACGAAGTAGCGCAACCCGTTTGGTGACCGACCAGTTCTCGATCTGCAGTTTGCAGAAATAGGTGCCGACCGCCATGGGCCGGCCGGATTGATCGTTGCCGTCCCAGGTAGTTTCATAAGTTCCCGCGGGGCATGTTCCATCAAAAAGAGTCACGACTTCGTGTCCGGCCACCGTATAAACCTTCAAGGACACGGACGGCGTTTGGCTCTGGTACGGGATCGGATCATCGGCCTTGAGCGTGGGCTCCTGGTCTTCGTCCCAGACGAATCCCTCGCCGACGGTGGCGGGTATCGTGTAGCGCACGCGCGTCTGGTCCGGGAAGGGATTGGGAAAGTTGTCGAGCAGGTCCGGCGAAAGAGACGGGGGGCGGATACGGGCGTCCCGTTCGACGGTGGCGTCCTCGCCGGGCGCTTCGGCGATATCCCCTTCCGGTGCGAGAGGGTGCGAAACGGACTGCGGCGCTAGCGCGTGCACCACCTCGACGCGGATGTCCTGTCCGGATACCGCGCGGCACGTAAGCGACGCTTCCTCGCCGAGCGGCGGGGCGCCCGCGTAGTGGAAGGTCAGCACACCGCCGGTACGCGACCACAGGCCCGCCAGGTGTGGGCGGTAGGGATGGGGGGTCGTATCGGCGCGCCAGAGTTCCGCGTGGTCGGGGCGGGGCCAGGGTTCCTCCCAGGCGGCGTCCGCGTCCGCCCCCCGGCCGCGCCAGGATACGCGCGCCGGGACGCCCGGCCGCGCCGCGTCGGCGTACAGGGTCTCGGGATCGATCAATGGCGAATGGCCCGCCGGGATCTCCAGGGACAATCGCCAGCCGTCGCGCTCGTTTTCCCACGTGGCCGCCAACGGCTGCCCGTCGCCGCCGACCTGGGCCAAGGGGGGCACGATCCAGGGCACGGGCGGCTGATCCGGCCCGGCCGGCGCGCCGGCGTGCACGGTGTGCGCGGTGGCCTGCCGGTGACGCAGCTGCGTCAGCGTCGTGGTCACGGTGACCGCACAGATCAGTGTGCCGTCGAAGGGCAGTTCGAGCCGGCGGCCGTCGACACGGGGCGGTGCGCCGCGGCCTCCATCGCCGCTCCTTGCCAGCACCGTGACGCCGAGCCACCAGCGTCCTCCGTCCCGCGGCAAGGACGCGACCATCATCATCTCGCCTGCCGCGCCCGCGCCGGCATCCGTTGGCCGCGGCGCATCCCAACCCACCGTCATCTCCTGCCATACCCCGAAGGGAAGCTCCAGCGTCACCTGGTCGTGCTGGGGCTCGCCATCGCGCCCCTCTCGGCGCCACGACGTGAGCAGGGTCTCGCGCAGGTGCGGGTAGTCCCAGTGGTAGGTTTCGAGGAACAGGGCCCGCCCGCCGCGCATGGCGCCGACCACCGTCATGCCGTCGCCGATGGCGGCGTAATCCTCGTCGATGCGTCCGTCGCCGTCGTTGTCGCGACCGTCCAGGCGGTCCTCGTCGATACTTCCGTCGCCGTCGTCGTCGGCGCGCGCGGAGAAGCCGCGGTGGCCGCCCTCGTCCCCCTCGCGCCGCAGGGTGGTGAACACCCAGTCCCCGGAGTGCCGCAGGGGACGCGACGTGCGCAGGGTGGTGGCCATCTTCAGCAGGATCTGTTCGTCGGCGCCCGCTGGCGTCCGCACCCACACGGTGCCGTCGGCGACGATCACGGCCCGCGCGCCCGCCGCCAGTTCGTGGCTCCGGATGGATTCCGCGGCCGTCGCCGCCGACGGCGATGCCGCGGCCGCCAGGAGCAGGCAGGCGGCCCACGCCGCGGCGCCTCGTCGGGCGCTGCGCCGCGACGAACGATCATGCTCCGGTGGGGCCATGCCCTCAGTCCTCGATTTCGACATCTTCCTCGTCGTTCTCGATGCGGGCCACGCCGATGACCTTGTCGTCGCCCTTGAGGCTGATGATCCTCACGCCCTGTGTGTTGCGCCCCATGGTGGAAACGTCTTCGGCCGCCATGCGGATGATGATGCCATTGCGCGTGATGACCATCAACCCCTGGTTGTCGGCCACCTCCATGATCTCCACCACCCTGCCGTTGCGCTCGTTGCTCTTGATGGTGATCAGGCCGCGTCCGCCGCGCCGCTGCGCGCGGTACTCAGAGGTGGGCGTTCGCTTGCCGTAGCCGTTCTCGGTGATCGTGAAAAGCGTCTCGCCCCCGCGCAGCACCACCGCGCCGATCACGCTCTCGCCCTCGCCGAGGGTGACGCCCTTGACGCCGCGGGCGGTGCGGCCCATGGGCCTGATGTCGCTCTCGTGGAAGCGGATCGCCTGGCCGTCGCTGGTGCCCAGCAGGACGTCCTGCTCGCCGTCGGTGATCTTCACCGCGACCAGGCGCTCGTCATCGAGCATGTTGATGGCGCGGATGCCGGCGCGGCGGGGGCGGCTGAAGTCCGTCAACGGCGTCTTTTTCACTACGCCACGGTCGGTCGACATCAGCAGGAAGTGGTCCCCGGTGAAGTCGCGCACCGGCACCACGGCGTGGACCTTGTCGTCCTGCGCGATATCGACCAGGTTGACGATCGGCCGCCCCTTGGCGGCGCGGTTGGCGTTGGGCACCTGGTACGTCTTCAGCCAATAGCATTGTCCCCGCTCGGTCAGGACCAGCAGGCTCTGGTGGGTGCTGGCCAAGAAGAGATGCTCGACCCAGTCCTCCTCCTTGGTGCCCATGGCGGTGATGCCCTTGCCGCCGCGGCCCTGGGTGCGATAGGTGTCCAGCGGGATGCGCTTGACGTAGCCCGCGTGGGAGATGGTCACCACCACCTCTTCGTCGGCGATGAGATCCTCGAGATCGAGGTCGCCCTCGTCGATCACGATGGTGGTACGGCGCTCGTCGCCGTACTTGTCGCGCACGTCGGTCAGCTCGTCGCGGATGATCTGCAGCTGGCGATCGCGGTTGCCCAGGATCTCCTTGAGCTCGGCGATGAGCCTGATCAGGTCGGCGTACTCGTCCTCGATCTTCTGGCGCTCCAGACCGGTCAGGCGCGCCAGGCGCAGGTCGAGAATGGCCTGGGCCTGCCGCTCGCTCAGGGCGTAGCGTTCCATGAGGCCGGTGCGCGCGGTGTCGGGCGACTCGCTGGTCTTGATCATGTCGACGATCTCGTCGATGTTCTCCAGGGCGATGCGGTAGCCTTCCAGGATATGCGCCCTCTCCTCGGCCTTGTTCAGGTCGTAGCGCGTGCGCCGCACCACGACCTCCTCGCGGAACTTGAGATACTCCGCCATGGTCTCCTTCAGGGACATCACCCTGGGCCGGTTGTTCACCAGCGCTAGGTTGATCACACCGAAGGTCTGCTGCAGCTGGGTGTGGGCGAAGAGCTTGTTGAGCACGACCTGGGGATAGGCGTCCTTCTTGAGCACGATCACCACGCGCATGCCGTCGCGGTCCGACTCGTCGCGCAGGTCGGAGATGCCCTCGATCTGCCCCCCGCGCACGAGATGGGCGATCTTCTCGACCAGGTTCGCCTTGTTCACCTGGTACGGCAGCTCGCTGATGACGATCCGCGCGCGGCCCTTGGCGTCCTCGTCGATCTCCGTGCGCCCGCGCACCACCACGCGGCCGCGACCGCTGTTCATGTAGTCGACGATGCCGCGCCGCCCCTGGATGATGCCGCCGGTCGGGAAGTCCGGCCCCGACACGTACCCCATCAGGCCGTCGACTCCGATCTCCGGGTCGTCGAGCAGGGCGATCAGGCCGCCGCAGATCTCGGTCAGGTTGTGGGGCGGGATCTTGGTGGCCATGCCGACCGCGATGCCGTCGGCGCCGTTGACCAGCAGGTTGGGGATCGCCGAGGGCATCACCGCGGGCATGGTCCGCGAACCGTCGTAGTTGGGCACGTAGTCGACGGTGTCCTTGTCGATGTCGCGCAGGATCTCGGTGGCGAAGCGCGTCATGCGGGCCTCGGTGTACCTCTCCGCCGCCGCCGCGTCGCCGTCCACCGAGCCGAAGTTCCCCTGTCCGTCGACGAGCGGGTAGCGCAGGCTGAAGTCCTGCGCCATGCGCACCAGCGTGTCGTAGACCGCCGTGGTGCCGTGCGGGTGGTAGTTGCCCGTGGTGTCGCCGGTGATCTTGGCCGACTTGCGGTACGGCTTGCCGGGCTGGAGGTTCAGGTCGTTCATGGCCGTAAGTACGCGCCGGTGCACGGGCTTCAGTCCGTCGCGCACGTCCGGCAGCGCGCGCGAGATTATCACGCTCATGGAGTATTCGAGGTACGACTGCTCCATCTTCTCGTTGATGTCGACGTCGACCACGGTGCCGATGTTCTTGTCCGCCATTTTCCTCGCTCCTGCAATGCCTGCGGTTCCGGGCTAGATGTCCAGGTCTTCGTAGCGGACCAGGTGCGCGTTCTCCTCGATGAAGCGACGGCGCGGTTCGACCTCGTCGCCCATGAGCTTCGTGAAGACGTGGTCCGCCGTGGCGGCGTCCTCGATGTTCACCCGGGTCAGCGTGCGCCGCTCCGGATCCATGGTCGTCTCCCACAGCTGCCCGGGGTTCATCTCGCCGAGTCCCTTGTACCGCTGCACGTAGACGCCCTTGCCGCCCAGCTCCTCCACGTGCCGATCCTTCTGGTCGTCGGTGTAGCAATAGTGCTCCACGTTGCCCTTCTTGACGCGGTACAGCGGCGGTTCGGCGATGTAGACGTGCCCGGCCTCGATCACCTCGCGGAAGTAGCGGAAGAAGAGCGTGAGCACGAGCGTGCGGATGTGGGAGCCGTCCACGTCGGCGTCGGTCATGATGATGATGCGGTGGTAGCGCAGCTTCTCGATGTCGAAGATGCCCGCGCCGACGCCCGCGCCCAGCGCGGTGATCACGGTCCGCACCTCGTCGTTGCCGAGTATCTTGTCGAGGCGCGCCTTCTCCACGTTGAGGATCTTGCCCTTGAGCGGCAGGATGGCCTGGAAGCTCCGGTCGCGGCCCTGCTTGGCCGAGCCGCCGGCGGAATCGCCCTCCACCAGGTAGATCTCGCATTCCTCTGGATTGGTGTTGGAGCAGTCGGCGAGCTTGCCGGGCAGCGCGGCCGAATCGAGCGCCGACTTGCGGCGCGTCAGGTCGCGGGCGCGGCGCGCCGCCTCGCGCGCCTGGGCGGCGCCGACGCATTTGTTGACCACCTTCTTGGCGACGCCCGGGTTCTCCTCCAGGTACTGGCTCAGCGCCGCGTTGACGAGCTGTTCCACCTGTCCCTTCACCTCGGCGTTGCCGAGCTTGGTCTTGGTCTGGCCCTCGAACTGCGGCTCGGGGATCTTCACCGAGACCACCGCCGTCAGGCCCTCGCGCACGTCGTCGCCGCTGAGGCCCTTGAGCTCCTTCTTGAAGAGGTTCTCCTTCTGGGCGTAGGCGTTGATGGTGCGCGTCAGGCCGGCCCGGAAGCCGGAAAGGTGGGTGCCGCCCTCGTGGGTGGGGATGTTGTTGGCGAAGGTGAAGAGGTTCTCGGCGTAGCCGTCGTTGTAGTCCATCGCGATCTCGACCTGGACGCCGTCCTTCTCGCCCTCGAAGTAGACGGGATCCCCGCACAGGGCGTTCTTGTTCTCGTTGAGCCACTGCACGTACTCGACGATGCCGCCCTCGTAGCGGAACGCCTCCTCGCGCTGCCTGCCCTCGCGCTCGTCCACGATGGAGATGTCCAGCCCCTTGTTCAGGAAGGCCAGCTCGCGCATGCGCGTCTTGAGGGTGTCGAACAGGTAGGTGGTGTCGGGAAAGATCACGGGATCCGGGTGGAAGGTGATCGTGGTGCCGTTGTCCCCTCCGGGGTTGACGGCGACGGGCTCCACTGGGCCGGTGGGCGCGCCGCGCACGTACTCCTGCACGTAGACCTTTCCGTCGCGCCGCACCTCGGCCCTGAGGGAGACGGACAGCGCGTTCACGCAGCTCACGCCCACGCCGTGCAGGCCGCCCGAGACCTTGTAGCTGCCCTTGTCGAACTTGCCGCCCGCGTGCAGGCTGGTCATGACGACCTCGAGGGCCGGCTTGCCCTCGGTGGCGTGCATGTCCACGGGGATGCCGCGGCCGTCGTCGATCACGCGGATGCCGCCGTCGGCGAGGATGGTGACGACGATCTCGTGGCAGAAGCCGGCGAGCGCCTCGTCGATGGAGTTGTCCACCACCTCGTAGACCAGGTGGTGCAAGCCGCGCGCCCCGGTGTCGCCGATGTACATGGCGGGACGCTTGCGGACGGCTTCGAGGCCCTTGAGTACCTGTATGCCGTCGGCCGTGTATTCCTGTGCTGCGCTCATCGTAACTTCCTTATCCGTGTTGAAAGCGCCGGGGCTTCCCTGCTCCGGCGTGACCGTCTTCCGGCGTTGACGTGCGGGCTTCATCGGGTCCCTCCGCGTCGCCAGCGGATCTCGCGCACGGTGCCCTCGCCATGG
This sequence comes from bacterium, assembly GCA_018814885.1. Classification (NCBI taxonomy): domain Bacteria; species bacterium. The sequence goes on from JAHIYU010000037.1 coordinate 7,900, forward strand.
CGCGCGTTGTACTTCTCGATGATGGCGGGAAAGAGCAGGGAGAGCTCGTGCCGCCAGGCTGCGTGATCGGCTGCGATGGTCAGCACTCCGTCCGCGATGTCCTCCGCGCGCGTGTGCGCGGCCGCCTTGTCGCCCACGATCGCCGCCCACGCCTCGAGCACGGATCGTTCCCGCGCCCGGGCCGCGAGTCCCGTGCTGTCGAGTACGGACCCGATGATCGCGTCCACGCGCTCGGGCCTCGACTTGTGGCGTTCATCGTTCATCGCTCAGCTTCGATCCTTCCGGCGCGAATCGTCCATCTCCTCGTTTGACCGGGATACCACTCCTGAACGTCTTCGGCTCGTGCGGTCGCGATGAAGATCTGATGGTCGCGTGCGGTCATGTCCTGGAGCCGCCGGGAGCGCTTCCTGTCCAGCTCGCTGAAGATGTCGTCGAAAAAGAGAACGGGCCTTGTCCGGCGTTTCCGGAAGACCAGTTCGCCCTGGGCGAGCTTCAGGGCGATCGCCGCGGAACGGGTCTCGCCCTGCGATCCGAAATCCCTCAGACGCATCCCTTCGAGCTGGATTTCTACATCGTCGGTATGGGGCCCAGCGAGGCTGCGTCCCCGCTTGATCTCATCCTCTATAATATAATCAAAAACACGTAAGATTTCCGCCTTTAAATCGGCTTCGGAGAGGTCTTTTTGGTCTATATCAACCCCTTGGGAATAAACGAGTTGCAGGCGGGAATCCCCACCCGTGAATTCCCCGTGGACCTGCGTCGCCACCGAGGTCAATTCCCGTACGTAGAGAGCCCTCCGGGAGAGCAGGGGAACGGCGTGTTCGGCCATCTCCCGGTTCCAGATTTCCAGGTCCGAGCGCAGTCGCGGATCGGGACGGTAGCCGCCCCTCATGTCGCGCAGCAGGCGCATCTTGTGACGCAGCGCGCGGCGGTAGCAGCGGAGGTGATGGAGGTACTCGCGGTCGAGACCGCTCAGGCCGGCGTCCAGGAAGCGGCGCCTGTTGTCGGGCCCCCCGCGCACCAGTTCGACCGTCTGCGGGTCGTAGACGACCGTGGCGAGACGTCCCACCAAGTGATGCTTGCGGCGCAGCGCCTCGCCGTCGACGCGGAAACGGCGGCCGCCGTCGCGCTGCAGGGCGAACTCGAAGATCTGCGCGGCGTCGTCCTCTGCGGCCGCCTCGATCCTGGCCTGCGCCGTCTCCCGCCCGAAGGCTATGAGTTCCCTGTCCGGCGAACCGCGATACGAGCGGCCGAGCGCGGGGTAGTTCAGCGCCTCGAGCAGGTTGCTCTTGCCCTGCCCGTTGCCGCCCACGAAGATGTTCACGCCGGGGGAAAAACCGAGCTGGACCTCCGCCAGGTTGCGGAAGCCCAGCAGACTTGCCTCGCGCAGTCTCATGTGGCCGGCTAGTCCGTGGTCAGGCGCAGGGGCATCAGCAGGCAGAGCAGATCGTCGCCGTCGTCCCCCGTGCCGGCGGGCGAGACCAGCGCCGCGCTCTGGGGATCCTTCATGGACAGCTCCACCGAGTCCGCGTCGATGTTCTTCAGGACGTCGAGCAGGTAGTTGTAGTTGAACCCGATCTCCATGGCGTCGCCATCGTAGGCGACCGGCAATTCGTCCTCGGCCCTGCTGCCGTCGGTGCCGGTGGCGCTCAACTCGAGACGTCCATCCTCGATGCCCAGCCGGATCTGGCTCGTGACGCGGTCCGCGGTGATCGACACGCGCCGCACCGCGTTGATGAAGGCCTCGCGATCGATGGTCATGGTCATGCTGTTCGACTTGGGAATGACCGCCGTGTAGTCGGGGAACGGCCCTTCCAGCAGGCGCGTGTGGAGGATCGTCTCGCCGATGTGGAAGCTGAGCTGGTTTTCGGTGAAGAAGACCTCGGATTTCTCCACCCCTTCGGCCAGGCGCGCGAACTGCAGGAGGCCCTGGGTGTCGGTGATCAGGGTCGCGACGTCCTTGATGCCCCAGTCGGCCTTGCGCACGATGCGGGCCAGGCGGTGCGCGTCGGTCGCCACCATGGTTAAGGACGTGGGTTTGAGCTCCCAGAGAATGCCCATCAGGGCGGGACGCGTTTCGTCGCGCGATACGGCGTAGGCCGTGGATTTGATCATGCGGACCAGGACGCCCGTCTCCACCTCCAGACCCTTGTTCCCGTCCAGGACCGGCAGCGCGGGAAACTCGTCCGCGTTCATGCTCGATTCGCTGAGGCTGGCCTTGCCGGATACGACGCTCACGCGTCCGTCCTTCTCCGAAACCTCGACCTCGCCAGACGAGAGGCTGCGCACGAAAGAGACGAATTTCGCCGCCGGTACGGCCATCCGGCCGCCGCGTTTCACGTTCACGTTGCCCTTGCCGGTCATCACCGACATGTCGAGGTTTGTCGCCGAGACGGTCAGCTTGTCATCCTCGGCTTCGAGCAGGACGCAGGTCAGGATCGGCATGGTCGTCTTGCCCGGAACCACGTTGGCGACGATGCCCAGGGCATTCTGCAGATCCGCCTGCTGGATCTTGAACTTCAAGAGCGGTCCTCCGGTCAGGGGTTCGGTCGGGTCGGTCGCGCCCACTTAGCAAGGGACGCCAATGATAAAGAGTCGCCCGTCATGCATCAAGTCTTATGAAAAAATAGAAGTAATAGTAGAGCCTGTGGACCGTGTGGATATGCCCCGGGAAAGGGCGAATACCGGCTCGACCGGGCCAGCGGAGCGAGTCTGCGATGTGCAACGCTTGCGCATCGATCGTGGAATACTCGGACCGTATCCACAGGCAGGTTCTGGATCCCCCTTCCGTGCACGCGTCATGCACGCCTTTATCCACATATCTCCGGGCGGCGGGCCGGGACGCGCGCTCTCCTACATCCCCGCGGTCAAATCCTTCAGGGTACCCCTGAAAAGAGGGTCTTCCCGGCACAGCCTGTGGATCTTCTTGCAGGCGTGCATGACGGTCGTGTGGTCGCGGCCGCCGAAGGCGCGGCCGATCTGGGTGAGGGTGGCGCCGACTTTTTCCCTGGCGATATACATGGCGACCTGACGTGCCAGAGCGAGGTCCTGGGTGCGCCTTTTGGACTTGAGCTGATCGACCGTGACGCGGTAGTGCTCGCACACGACCTTCATTGCGTCCGCGATCGTAGCCGCTCTGGACGGCGAGGCCTGGATGATGGAGGAGAGTACCTCCGAGGCCATTTCCAGGTTGATCTCGCTGCCGGTCAGACTTGCAAACGCCAGAAGTTTGATCAGCGCCCCCTCCAGGTTCCGGATGTTGTTGGTGACGTTGTCGGCGATGTACTCGATGACATCGTCGGAGATGTAGATGTTGTTCGTCTCGACCTTCTTCTTGAGGATCGCGATGCGCGTCTCGAGGTCGGGCGGCTGGATGTCCACGATAAGTCCCCACTCGAACCTGGAGCGCAGGCGCTCCTCGAGCGTCGGTATCTCCTTGGGGGGACGGTCCGAGGTCAGGACGATCTGTCTCTTGTCGTGATAGAGCGCGTTGAAGGTGTGGAAGAACTCCTCCTGCGTGGACTCCTTGCCGGCCAGGAAGGCGACGTCGTCCACCAGCAGCAGATCGACGTTGCGATACTCGCTCTTGAACTCGTAGGTCCGGTTGCGCTGGATGGACCAGATGAGGTCGTTCATGAACTGTTCGGCCGTCACGTAGCAGACCTTCTTGTCCGGAGCGGACTCGGTCACGGCGTTGCCGATGGCGTGCATCAGGTGCGTCTTGCCCAGCCCCACGCCGCCGTGGATGAACAGGGGATTGTAGCTGGCGCCGGGGTTCTCGCTCACGGCGACGGAAGCGGCCGAAGCCAGCTTCGAGCCCGATCCGATCACGAAGTCGCGGAAGGTGTAGTCCCTGTTCAGGTAGACCCGGCCATGTGACTTTCCCGCTTCGCCGCGCGGGGCTTTCGCGCCCTGGGCGGGCAGCTCGGCGCTCTCCACCAGGGCGGCGGAGAAGTCGAAGAGATCCCCCTTCTGTTCGCCGGCGTCCTTGTCCGCCTGGAAGGTGCAGCGCATGGGGCGCCCGAAATGGTCCGACAGGGTGCGGCACAGGGTTTCGGTGTGATGCTCGCAGAACCAGTCCTGAAAGAAACGGTCGGGGCAGATCAAGTGGACGCAGTCGTTGTCCCAGTGCTTGGGTTTGAGGGGAAGGAACCAGGTTTCGAAGGTCTGCTGGGAAACCTTCTGCCGAATCGTATCGAGGATCACGTCCCAGTAGTCGGTCAAGGGGGCTAATTCCATCTCGGAAACCGCTCGCTTTTTTGACAGACTTACCCACCCGGCCGCGAAATATCCACATTTCAACGGACCACTCAATCTACATATTTACATCTGGTTATGAAATCGACCTCTGGTTGCCGAGTTTGTTATCCACAAGCGAGGTGAAGCGTGGATAACCCCAATGTCGCCCGCCGTCGTTTTCAACACCTGTGAAGAGCAACCTAGCATGGGGAAAAAACGGCTGCAAGGATTTTCTTCGCGGAGGGATTGTTTTCTTATATCCCGCTGATGTTAAAGGAGTTGAGGCAAATCGTCTTCTTTCGGAGTGAAATGTTAATGAAGACATGAGCTTTCGCGCAAAATTGAAGTTTCAAAACAATCGCGATAAAGACAAATGAGTTAACTCGAGGATCTACCTTGACAGGAGGGGGGGTGTATACATAACCTTTCCCGGTTCATTCCCGGTACCCTGTCAGGAGGATGGTCCGTTGAAGAGGACATTTCAGCCCAGCAACTTGAAGCGGGCCAGGAGGCACGGTTTCCGCAAGCGCATGTCGACCAAGGCGGGACGTCTGGTCCTTAAGCGTCGGCGCGCCAAGGGCCGCAAGCAATTGGGCGTATGAGGAACGATCGGGCGTCCCCACGGCCAGGTGTCTGAATACGCGCCAAGCCCGGAGGCCGAGCGTGCAACCGAGATCGCTCACGCGCCGCTCCGAGTTCTCAGAGATCTACGAGAAGGGACACAAGCTGGTCGGCCGGTCGTGCGTGCTGTATCTGTTGCCTGCGGTCGACAACGCCCGCGCCGTGGTGGCCAGCCGCAAGGTGGGCGGCGCCGTACAGCGCAACCGGGCGAAGCGCCTGCTCAGACACATGATCCGGGCGGTCTTCTTCCCTGAGTCCGATGCTTTGGCGAAGGCGACCGCGTCGCTCTTGACGGGAGGCGGCTCCGCGAAGGCCGCGCCGGGCGACCGGACGGGACTCTGGGTGGTCGCGGTCGCGCGCAGGCGAATTCTCGACCTCGACATCCACGCCGTCGTGGCGGAGGCCGGCAAGCTGCTGGCCGATCTCAATCTCGACGCAGGTCACGATACGGCCGGGTCCTCGAGCTGACGCGGATCTTTCACGGACGATCCGGGTCAAGAAAACCGATGCGCCACTGATTCCGTCGAAGTCCCAGGCGCACGGCCGCGGTTGGTGTCAGAGGAATGTGGCGACTTCCCTACCTGCTGGTCCGTCTCTATCAGCGGCTGTTCTCGCCGCTGTTGCCTGCGATGTGCCGCTTCGATCCCACCTGTTCCGAGTACGCCGCCGGATCATTGCGAACGCACGGCCTGTTGCGCGGCACCGTCTTGTCCCTGCGGCGCATCGTGCGCTGCCACCCGTTCAATCCCGGCGGCAACGATCCGGTACCGACTTCGCCCGGCCACACGCAGCATCCATACGTTGGAGATGATAGTCATGGATAGACGCACCGTCCTGGCCATGGTCCTTTTCCTGGCGATCTTCCTGACCTGGACCAAGGTCATGGAGCGCAACCGCCCGCCGGAGGCCGGCGTCGCCGGGGACAACGCCGCCATCGGCCGCGACACCAGGAAGGCCGAATACGCGCCGGGAGCCGCCGCCGCGGCGGACAGCTTCGCCATCGCCCGCCCGACGGCAGCGTCGCCGAGGACGGGCGCGGCGGACGAAACCGCCGAGGCCCCTTCCGCGGCCGCGCCCCTGGCCTTTCCCCCCGCGGGCGACGGGGAATACGAGGTCAGCACGGATCTGTACACGGTGACCCTGACCGAGGCGGGCGGCATCATCTCCAGCTGGCGGGGGCACGCGTTCAAGGGTCCGGCCGACGGTCTCGTCGAGCTCGTTCCGGCCAGGGGAGAACTCGATCCGCCGCGCGCCGGCGACACCCTGATGTTCGAGCGGGGCGGGCTTGATCTGACGGGCGTGTCCTTCCTTCCGGCCGGTCCGCAGGCGTTCAGGCTCGATGCCGGGGATCCGCCGCGCGATCTGGTCCTGAGGGCCGAATCGGCGGAGGGCCTCGTCATCGAGAAGACGCTCACCTTCACGCCCGGCATCTACGCCATCGGGATCCGCTACGAGGTCCTGGCCGAGAGCGAACCGGCGCGCACGGTCGCGACCGCCGCGCTGGGGGATCCCGTCTCCGTGCGCTTCACGTGGAACCAGGGCATCGCCGTCACGGAGCAACACGTCCAGGCCATGATGCGCCGCGACACCAGCAGCCGCTCCTTCGGCATGGTCGGCGAGGAGCTGGCGTTCCGCAGGCAGGGCGACCTCGGCAAGGCCAACGGCAAGGGCGCCGGCGTCTTCCGCGGCTCGGTGCGCTTCGCCGGGCTGCAGAACAAGTACTTCACGATCCTCGGCTTCGTGCCGGACGCCCTCGAGCGGGTGACCGAGGGGCGTATCCGCCTCGGCGGCGACAGCGAAACCCTTCACCAGTCCTGGGAGCTCGAGTTACCGCTGCGCGGCGACTCGCGCCGCTCGGGCGCCGACCTGTCGCTCTACATGGGACCGAGCGACTACTATCGCTTCCGCTCCTACGGGATCTCCCTGGAGCGGGTGGTCAACCTGGGCTGGAAGTGGATCCAGCCCATCTCCGAAATCGTGCTCAAGCTCATGAACTGGCTGCACGGGTTCATCCCCAACTACGGTTGGGTCGTCGTCATCATCTCCATACTGAGCAAGCTGATCTTCTACCCGCTGACCGCCCGCGGCACGCGCGCCATGAAGAAGATGCAGGAATCGCAGGCGCGCCTGAAGCCCAAGCTGGACGCGATCAAGAAGAAGCACGCCGGCGATTCCCAGCGCCTGAACCAGGAGACGATGAAGCTCTACAAGGAGGAGGGCGTGAACCCCGTGGCGGGCATGGCCGGCTGCATGCCGATGCTGATCCAGATGCCGGTCTTTCTCGCTCTGTACCAGGTGCTCTACAACATGGTCGACCTGCGCATGGCGCCGTGGATCCTGTGGATAGACGACCTCTCGCAGCCGGATGCCCTCTTCACCCTGCCCTTCACCGTGCCCCTGATCGGCTCCTACTTCAACCTGTTGCCGCTGATCATGGCCGCGGCGACCTGGTTCCAGACCAAGCTGACGCCCCAGTCGGGCGCCGGCGGCCAGATGGCTGCCATGACCTCCATCATGCCCATCATGATGCTATTCTTCCTCTACAACATGCCATCCGGGCTGGTGATCTACTGGACCATCAACACCGCAGTAACGGCGTATCAGAGCTGGCGCGTCAACCGGAGCGTGCCGGCCACGGGAGGTGCTGAAGCCTGATGCAAGAAAGAAACGAAACGGAACAGATAGAGAGCCGCGCGGCCACCGTCGAGGAGGCCATCTCCGAGGCCCTGTTGAGGCTCGGCGCGCGACGCGACGAGGTCGAGATCACCGTGGTCGAGGAGGGCAGGGCCGGCGTACTGGGCGTGTTCGGCCGACGCCAGGCCCGTGTCCTCGCGACCCGCAAGAAGAAACAGACGCGGGGCAAGCGGGGCGGACGCCGCCGCAGCGGCGCACCGCCGGACGCACGGGCCGGGGCGCAGCGCGGCGACGATGTC
>JAHIYU010000038.1 GCA_018814885.1 bacterium
CCCATCGCGAGGGCGCCTTCGGCCCCACGCTGGCGGTCCGCTGGGGCGCCCCCCTGGGCTGGTCCGGGCGCGCGAGCGTCCTGTTCGGGGAAAAGCACATGATGGACGACCTGCCCGTCGCCCGCGGCACCCTGCTGGGCTTCGAGGCCGGCCAGGGCGGCGCCCGGCTGAGCGTGGGCCGAACGTTCTGGTACCACCTGATGGGCTGGTTCCCCTTCGGCACGCTCCTGGGCACGTCGGCCAAGCTGAACCTGGTGCGCACCTGGGGCGATCCCCGCGAGGTCGCCCCGGACACCACCTACCTCGGCGGCGGGATCGAGCAGGGTCTCTACTTCCTGGATTTCGAGCTGGGCTATCTGGTGAAGGTCGGCGGTGAGGCGGAGTCGCCCGACGGGATCGTGAGCTGGTCCCTCGGCGCGGGGTTCTGATACTGTTTGATGGATGAGGCCGCGTGCCCCGCCACGTGGTGGGTTTATCCGACGATCACAACCCCAGCTCGTCGGCCACCGGCCCCAACGCCCCCAGCACATGCTCGATGACCTCCGCCTGCTCCAGCCCCAGATCCGCCGCCCCCTCGGCGATCTCCTCACGGTTCACCTTGGCGGCGAAGTCCTTCTTTTTGAGCTTCTTCTTCACCGATTTGACCTTCACCTGCGCGATCCGCTTGTCGGGCTGGACCATGGCGCAGGCCATGCAGAACCCGCACAGCTCGTCCACGGCGAAGAGCCAGCGGGCGCAGTCGGTCTCGCGCGGCACGCCGGTGTAGGTCGCGTGCGAGAGGATGGTGCGGATGAAATCCTCGGGATAGCCCTTCCCGCGCAGGATCTCCGCGCCCTTCAGAGGATGGTCGGGCGCCTCGGGATACGTCTCGTAGTCGAAGTCGTGCAGCAGCCCGACCGCGCCCCAGTACGCGGCGTCGTTGCCGGTGCGCCCGGCGGCGGCGCGCATGGCCGCCTCCACGGCGTAGGCGTGGCGGCGCAGGGCCTCCCCCTGCGTGTGCTCGTGGAGGAGGGCGATGACGTTCTCTCGTGCGTACAGTTCATCCATCAGATCACCATCTCGTCATGATGCTCGCGCAGCCACGCCATGAGCCGGCGATGGTCCGGACAGGTCCGGTCCTGCAGGGCGTGGAATCGCGGGCCGTGATTGAGGTGGGTCAGGTGGCACAGCTCGTGGCAGACCACCGCGTCGATCACCGCCGGCGGCGCCATGACCAGCCGGTAGCAGAACGAGAGGTTGCCGCGGCTCGAGCAGCTGCCCCAGCGGGTAGTGCGCTCGCCGACGATCACCTTGCCGGGACTGAAGCCGTGGGCAGCCGACAGGTCGCGTACCCGCGCCTTGAGATGGGTGCGCGCCAGCTTGCGCAACCAGAGCTCCAGGGCCGGGCGGGGGTCCAGCCTGTCCTCGGGCGCCAGCCTCACGCGCAGGGAACCGTTCTCGGCGCTCACCCGGCCGCGGCGGCGGGATCCATCGAGGGCTTCGAGCCGCAACGCGCACGGCTCGCCGAAGACGAGTACGCGGTGGCCGGTGGTCAGTTCGCGCACGGCAGGGCCGCGACGCACGTCGTACTGGTCGACCTGGCGGTCGATCCAGTCGGCGTGCTCGTCCAGGGCGCGGTCCACGTCGGTCAGGGTCCAGCGCCAGGGCAGCACCACCTCGAGTCCCTTGTGGTGACTGACGTGCAGGCTGAGGCTGCGCGCCCGTCGGCTGCGCCGCACCTGATAGTGGACCGGCTTGTTGTGGATCAGGGCTACAGAGCGCCGCGCGGCGGTGGTCGGACTCAAGTCGGCTCCATCCGGCAAGGGTCGTCGGTCGCGGCTAGTGTAGCGTCCTGGGCGGTGGCGCGCAGCAGAAGAATGGTCCGGGGTGGGAAAAGGTGGAGGGAGTACGGGAAACCACCATTGCGCCAGCGCTCCGTCCCCGCCCGAGGACACGATGGAATATCGCGATGGAACGCTGGAGCCGGTGGTGTCGGGCGGCCCTCCCTCCATAACCGCCGACATCAGGAGTATTCCTATCTGTATTCTTGTAAATCGGCCAATTAAATGTTCTAATGGAGGCATAAGCCCGGGCAGCGCCCATGCAGACGTTGGAGGAATCGGACATGCACCTGTCGACGAGTCAGCTGGAAGCCTTCCATACCGCCGCGAAGCTCGAGAGCTTCACCAAGGCGGCCAGCCGGCTGCACCTGACCCAATCCGCGCTCTCCCAGCGGATCCGCAAGCTGGAGGACGGCCTCGAGACGTGTCTGTTCGTGCGCGCCCCCGGCGGCATCCGTCTGACCGAGGCCGGGCAGCGTCTGCTGCAGTACTGCCGCGACCGCGAAACGCTGGACACGGGTCTGGCCGGAGACCTGGGCGGGGCGGCCGAGGGCGGACTGTCCGGCGCGCTGCGCATCGCCGGGTATTCCTCGGTGATGCGCTCGGCGGTGGTTCCCGCCCTGGGGCCGCTGCTGCGCGGGAATCCGGGCGTGCATTGCGAGTTTTTCGTGCGCGAGATGGGCGAGCTGCCCGGGATGCTCAAGCGGGCCGAAGCCGAATTCGTGGTCGTCGATCGCGCGCTGGACTGGCGGGACGTGATCACGCACACGCTGGGACGGGAGGAATACGTGGCCATCGAGAGCGCCACGCACCGGACGCGCGAGGATGTCTACCTGGACCACGATCCCGAGGATCACGCCACCCACTGGTTCTTCCGCGACCAGCCGGACGTCCCCCGCTACCGCCGCTCTTACATGGGCGACGTCTACGGCATCCTCGACGGCGTGGCTCACGGTCTCGGGCGCGCGGTCATGTCGCGGCACCTGATCGGGACGGACAGCGGCGTGCGGATCCTGCCGCAGTACGAACCGTGCGCGGTGGACGTCGTCCTGCACCGTTACACCGAATGCCACGCCTCGCGGCTGCACGCGGCCGCGCTCGAAGCCTTGCAGGCCGGCTGCCCGGGTTACCTGGGCATGACGCCGGATTGAAGCGGCGACCGCGCAGGGCCTAGTCCTCGGGCGCCGGCTCGCCGACCCGCAGCAGGTGATAGCTTCCCTTTTCGGGCAGAAAGACGAACTGGAAGCCGCGCGGCACGCAGTCGGACCAGGTGTGCGGGAAGAGCGGGAAGCCGCCGTGCGCGTAGACCCAGGTCTCCGACACCGGCTCCTGCGTGAAGGTATTGCCCCGGGAGTGCCGCGCCAGCCGGTGCTGGTAGGTTCCGATCAGGGGTTCGGTGCGCGAGCCGGGGAAGCGGCCGGTCGTCTGGCCGCGTCCCGGATGCTGCACGCTCATGTCGCTCGTGGCGGACTTGTCGCCGGACATGCTCGGCGACACGCCGCCGACCGAGATGGTGTTCATGCCCTGGTAGGAATCAACGAACCCCTTGAAATCCGTCCACTTGTCCTGATGCGGATCCGTGCGCAGGGATTCGTTGGAAGGATCCCGCTCGAAGACGACGCGCGACGGCGTGCCCAGGCGCAGGTAGACCTCGGCGCGCGGATCCAGCGAGCCGTCCAGGCTGAAGCCGCCCAGATGCTGCCGGACGTAGCCGATGCGTTCCTGGAACTCGATCCAGGCCTCGTTCTGCGGCGTGTCGGGCTCGGGATCGAGCGGCGCCCAGAAGGCGTCGAGCATGTCCGTGCGGCCGACCGGGTCGGCGCCCCCGAAGGCGGCCACCGCGTCCGGCGGCAGCAACAGGCGGGCGACGGCCAGCTCCTCGTCGCCGCGGCGGCGCGGCACGCTCATGCTCCACACGACGTCGAACTCCGTCACCCAGGGCCGGCCCTTGCCGTCCAGCGGCGCGCAGCTCAGCAGGTAGGCGCCGGGCGGCAGCGATTCCACGTCGATCTCGTGGAAGACCATGACCGGCCGGCCCAGGCCCAGGTTGGTCCGCTGCGTGTCGTCGAAGGCGAGCGTATCGGTGACGGAAAAACGAAGTTCCCGGGAGACGACCTGTACCAGCAGGCCGTCGTGCGTGAGCACGTCGGCCCGGTTCTCGTCGGGCGGATAGACCTCGTAGGCGAACTGCAGGAATCTCTGCCGCAGTCCGTACAGACGTCCCAGGTGCAGGTGCTCCAGCATGGCGGCGCGCGCCTCGTCGACGTCCCGCAGGATGCTGCGACCGAAGATATCCACGTCCCGGTAGCCCCGCAGGAACAGCGGATCGCCCAGCGAGAAGCCCGCGAAGTCCGAGGGAGGTTCCGGGGCCACCCAGTAGCAATGCATCTCGCTGAAGGCATTCGGGCGATCGCGGAAGCCGCGGGCACCCCGCCGCTCCTGATGGCGGTCTACCACGCGCACGCCCAGATCGCCGCCGGGGGCGGTCACGTTCGCGAGCAGGAAGGCCAGGTTGTGGACGCGATCCTGGAAAGTGGCATCCTCGAGGGTCCGCTCGCGGATCACCACGTGCTCGTCGAGCTCGTGGAGCGAGCCATCCAGGCCCTCGAGCCGGATCGCGACGTCCAGGTCGGACTGGAAGGGCAGCTCGCGCATGGCGCGCACGAACATCAGATGGCCGCTGCGCACCTCGACCAGCACTTCCAGATCGAGCGACCCGTCGTCCTGCCAGCGGTAGGCCACGTCGACGGTGATGGGGAAGTTGCCGTAACCGGGATAGGGCCGCACCAGCGCCGCGCCCGCCGAGCCGGCCAGGAGCGCGGCGAGGGTCGCGGTGAGGAGCAGCAGAACGAGAGCGTCGGGACCGCGTCGAGCCGTCATGTGGAACACCGCCGTGTCGAGGATCGAGGACAGCATGAGACTACGACGACGGCGCGGAACGGGCAAGCCCCGGGGGATCCGGCCCCCGGGGCGTCCTGCGCTCGCTGCGGTCCCTCGAAGCTCCCCCGGCCACGGCGGCGCAACCCTGTCGTTTGCAGCAACGGGCTGATCTTTCACATCTCGCTACGCCGCTTTCCCGATTTCTCGCCATGGGCTAGACTTCCGTTCTGCACGAGGAGGACGAAAGATGAGCGACGGCAGCCGGCACATGTCCCCCGACGAGTTCCGCCGCCGCGGCCGCGAGGTGGTGGACTGGATCGCCGACTACTGGGCGCGCATCGAGAATCTGCCGGTCGCCAGCCGCGCCGCGCCCGGAGAGGTGCGTGGCAAGCTGCCCGCGGAGCCGCCGCAGCACGGCGAGCCCTTCGCGGACGTCATGCGCGACCTCGACGAGATCATCCTGCCCGGCGTGACGCACTGGCAGTCGCCCGGCTGGTTCGGCTACTTCCCCGCCAACGTCTCGGGGCCGTCGGTGCTGGGAGAGCTGCTGTCGGCCGGTCTCGGCGTCCAGGGCATGCTCTGGTCCACCAGTCCCGCCTGCACCGAGCTGGAAAGCCACGTGCTCGACTGGCTGGTCGCCATGCTCGATCTGCCCCGCGCCTTCCTGTCGGACGGCCCCGGCGGCGGCGTGATCCAGGACACGGCCTCCAGCGCCACCCTCTGCGCCCTGCTGGCCGCCCGGGAGCGGAGCGGCGGCGGCGGCGGCCGGATCATCGCCTACGGCTCGACGGAGACCCACTCCTCCCTGGAGAAGGCGGTCCGCATCGCGGGGCTCGGCACCGGCGGCCTGCGCCTGGTCGCGGTGGACGACGCGCGTGCCATGCGTCCGGACGCCCTGGCCGAGGCCATCGGCGCCGATCTCGCCGCGGGCCGGCGTCCCGTCTTCGTCTGCGCGACCCTCGGCACCACCTCGAGCCACGCCGTCGATCCGGTGCGCGCGATCGGCGAGATCTGCCGCGCGCACGGCGCCTGGCTGCACGTCGACGCCGCCCACGCCGGCACCGCCGCCCTCTGCCCCGAGTTCCGCTGGCTCAACGACGGGCTCTCGGCGGCCGACAGCTACTGCTTCAACCCGCACAAGTGGATGTTCACCAACTTCGACTGCGACTGCTTCTGGGTGGCCGACCGCCGTCCCCTGCTGGGCGCCCTGTCCATCCTGCCCGAATACCTGCGCAACGCTCCCACCGAGAGCGGAGCGGTCATCGACTACCGCGACTGGCACGTCCCGCTGGGCCGACGTTTCCGGGCGCTCAAGTTATGGTTGGTGATCCGGCACTACGGCATCGACGGGCTGCGCCATCACGTGCGCGAGCATGTGCGCCTGGCGCAGGTCTTCGCGGGGTGGGTGCGCGAGGATGCGGACTGGGAGGTGGCGGCGCCGGCGCCCCTGAACCTGGTCTGCTTCCGCCATCGCGGCGGCGACGAGGTGAACGGGCGCATCATGGAAACGGTGAACGCCGGCGGGCGCATCTTCATCACCCACACCAGGCTGGACGGGCGCCTGACCCTGCGCCTGAGCGTGGGCCAGACGCATACAGAGAAGCGGCACGTGGAGATGGCCTGGGATCTTCTGCGCGGGGCGGCGGGAGGATAGCGGGGACGCCGCGGCGCCCCTGCCTGCCGGTCGTCTACCAGGCCTCGCGCCGGTAATAGCACAATCCCGCCAGGATGTAGCAGGTGGCGCCGACCAGGAACGCGGCGTTGAAGCCCTGCGTGATCGCCACCAGGATCACCAGCGCCGAGCCCAGCACCGAGCCCACGCCGTTGACGGCCAGGCCCCAGTCCACCAGCGCGCCCACGCGCCGGGCGGCGCTCGGGAACGGCACACCCATCGTCAGGCCGAAGGGAGCGGTCAGCAGGATCGCCACGACGATCCGTCCGCCGCGGGGCAGCCCGCCCGCCGCGCCGATCAGCGACGACGCGAACTTGCCGAAGAGCAGCAGCAGGGCGATCAGCACCAGGATGGCCCGCAGCGGACGGATGCGGGGCGCCAGCGCGCTGCCCGCGCCAGAGGCGATCAGCAACGTCGTCAACACCGTGACGATGGCCGCCAGCGGCAGACCAACCAGCAGGGTGAGCTGCTGGATCAGCACCACCTCGACGGCCATGAACCCGAACCCGATTAGGAAGAAGAAGAGCCAGGGCAACGGTCTCAGACGCGGCCCGCGCCTGAGCAGCGGCAAGAGCGTCAGCGGCAGGCCGATCACGGCCACCACACCGGCGATCAGCACGATCAGCAGCTTGGCCAGAGGATAACCCCTGAACTCGAAGGGGGAGACGCGTTCGAGCGTGTCCCAGGAGAAGTTCTTCCAGAGACCGAGCTGGGCGGCATAGGGCCGGTCGTCGGTGGCCGGGGACAGGTCGATCGCCACCGAGTCCTGCTCCGCCGCCCAGCCGTTGCGCAGGATGCGCGCGATGAGGTTGTCCTCCGCCCCCGCCGGCGCGGGATGCAGGACGGCGATGTGCTCGGCCACCTCCGGCGTGATCTCGCCGTAGGCGTTGGCGATGATCTCGTCGGTGAGCGGTTCCTTCGATACCAGCATCAGGGTGCGCCGCATCGCGGGCAGGTCGTAGACGGCGAAGTGGGCCAGCGGATCCTCGACCCCCTCGGCCACCAGGGCGTCATGGAGGCTCGTCACCAGCCGCGGCATGTAGAACTGGTGCTCCATCGACAGGAAGCCGCCCGGCCGCAGGGCGCGCCAGTAGTCGCGGTAGGCTTCGGTGGTGAAGAGGTAGTTCTCCGCCAGCGCGAACGACCCCGAGGCCAGCGCCGCCCACGAGTTGGAGCTGAGCGAGTAGATGACGTCGAAACTCTCGCGGTGGCGGCGCGCGTATGCGCGCGCGTCCTCGGTGGCCACGATCACCCGCGGGTCCAGGTAGATGCCGCCGGTGAACTCGGCGTACTCCCCCTGCTGCAGCATGCGGTTGACGTGGGGCACCACCTCGACCGCGTGCACCTCCGCGCAGCCGGCCTGCAGGGCCTGCAGCACGTCGCCCCCGCCGCCGGCGCCCAGGGAGAGGAAGCGGCAGTCGTCGAAGCGGTCGATCAGGTACGAGACGTCGATGCCGAACTCGTAGCGCAGCGAGTCGGGGCGGTCCCAGTTGCCGTCGAAGCGCAGCAGGGGCGAGTTGGCGGCGTTGTCGATCTCCAGGCCGCGATACTCGGGCGCGAAGTCGTAGACCTTGACCTTGGCGGCGGCGTCCCAGTGCTCGTAGATGATGGGCGCCCGCGATTCGCGCTCGGCGCGCAACAGGTCCGGCGCGTGCGGCGCCAGCAGGGCCGCGGCGGCGATCAGCGCCACGGCGCAGGCCCGGCTGACGCGGCCGCCG
>JAHIYU010000039.1 GCA_018814885.1 bacterium
CGAGGGCTGGAAAAAGAACGGGCTGTTCTGTAGAATGGGACACGATGAAAGCCTTTCTTTGCGGTGTAGTTGCTTGTGGTAAAACAACTTTAGCCGATCGGAAGGCTTTCGTCAGTTAAGATTCATGAATAATCCGGGCTAGGAGCTTGTCAATCGTACCGTCCTTTCGCCAGGCATTGAAGCGATGATAGATCGACTGCCACGGGCCATCGCGTTCTGGTAGATCGCGCCAGGGTGCGCCGCTGTGCAGAACCCAGAAGATGGCGTTCAAGACTGTCCGGGCCGACCTGGCAGGGCGACCGGTGACGGCGGGCGGCGGGAACATGGGGGCGGGCGCCCCGTTGCTCGTCCGTCAGTTCGTAGCGGTGCATCCTCGCTGGCCTCCTTTGCTGGCTGCCTTCCGTGGCAGCCGGGAGCCAGCTCACCAGATCAAACCGTTTTCAGACAGAGCCTAGCCCCCGGTCACAGGCGATTCGATGTGCCCCCGGCAACTTCGGTCGCCGGGGGTTTTTCGCTATGGATAGCGGGACCCGGCGCTCCGGAATCGGACCCAATGAGCGATGTCCAATGCCTACAATGCAGATCGGAATATGTCTTGTCCCGTATATCCGAGCGTCCTATGGTAGTCCCGGTTCGTGGACAGCTAACTTCTGTGCGGAGGTCTCCCATGATGCGTCTCTCACTGCCGGCGGCGGGCCTGCTCGTCCTGGCCGCGGCGCAGGCCCAGGCTGGCGGCTACCTCGACCGTTTCGAGCTGCCTCCGGGCGCCGGATATGTCGGAGCGGAAACCTGCCTCGAGTGCCACGACGACGTGAGCGAGGCCTACCTGCACTCGCCCCACGCCATCTCGCGCGCCCTGGCCGTGCCCGGGACGGAGGTCTACGGCTGCGAGGCCTGCCACGGACCCGGCAGCCTGCACGTCGACGAGGGGGGCGACGGCTTCATCCTGGGCGTCGCGTCGCTCGGCGGGCTGGACGACGAAGGCCGCGCCGGCATGTGCATCCAGTGCCATACCGCGCGGCGGCTGGACTGGAACGGGGGCCCCCACGCCGGGACGGGCGTCACCTGCGCCGACTGCCACGCCGGCCAGGTCCACTTCGGCGGCGCCGCCGAACCGGCCGCCAACTTCCGCAACGCTGCGGAGTTCTGCCTGCAGTGCCACGCCGCCCAGGCCGGCGATTTCCGGCTGCCCTTCCACCACCGCGTCCTGGAGGGGGAGGTGTCGTGCGCCGACTGCCACGACCCCCACGCCGGCTTCGCGGCGTCGGGCTGGAACGAGATGAACGAGGTATGCCTGGGCTGCCATGCCGAGATGGCCGGTCCCTTCGTTTTCGAGCACGAAGGCGTGGCGGCGGAGGACTGCACGGCCTGCCACCGGCCCCACGGCTCCATGAACGACAAGCTGCTGGCGACCGACGGCGGCTCGCTGTGCCTGCAGTGCCACTTCGAGGCGGGCTTCGACGCCGACGCCGACTGGGCCATCGGCGATATGAGCCATGACGGCCTGCTCGACGGCGAGGCGCGTTGCTACGACTGCCACGTCGAGATCCACGGCTCGAACGTCTCGCCGACGTTCAGGAACTAGGGGGGGAGCGGTCATGAAGAAGTCGGGCACGAAGACCGCGACGGTGCTGGTTGCGGCGCTCCTGATCGCCGGCGCGGCGACCGCAGCCGCCGAATTGCCGGTCCAGGCGGGACGGATCTGGGCCCCGGCCGGCGACCTGATCGGTCCGGGCAACAACTGGACCATCGGTTTCGATCTCCTGGACGACGCCGGCTCCCCGGCCAAGATCGCCGAGGACGAGTGGCTGGTGGATCGATACCGCCTCGGCGGCCTCTTCGGCTGGCGCCGCACCGAGGAAGACGGACGCTGGTTCCTGCTGCGCGGCGCCGGCGACACCGGGGGCGAGCCCGGCGGCGCCGGGCGCTTGGCGGTGGCCCTGGGCGATCCCGGCAACTATGTGTTCACGACCAGCTTCCGCAGCTTCCACCATTATTACGACGGCACCAGCGAGCTGCGCGCGTCCGCCTTCGCCATGGGTCCGCCGCCGCCCTCGCTGGATCCCGCGCCGGCGCTCACATGGAGCCGGGGCGAGCTGAGCCTGCGCTATCACGTGCAGGACGGTCTCGACATGTCGGCGGGCGCCAGGCGCACGCGCCGCAGCGGCGACAAGAGCAGCCTGCTGCGGAACGCCAGCGGCGACGCGCCGCCCGCGGTCAAGACCTTCGAGACCTGGACCCGCGAATTCTGGCTGGGCGGTGCCTACGCGCACCGCGGCTTCGCCGGCGATCTGCGGCTGAGCCACCGCGGCAGCGACGGCACGCGCACGCTCGAGGGCCTTCACAACTATGCCGACGATCAGAAGCTCTGGAGCGCCCGGCTGGCGACGTCCCTGGACGTCAACGACCGGCTGCGCGTGCAGGGCAACACCTCGACCACCTATCTGGAGAATACGCTGCGGGAAGCCCTGGTCGGCGGCGTCTACACGCCAGTCGGCGAGGCCGCGACGGACGTCGGCCAGCTCGGCGCGATCGCCCGGCTCGGCTGCGCCTCCACGCTGCGCCTGTCCGCGGCCCTGCGCGACCAGGCCGTCGAAGGCCGGACCGAACGGGACGACGCCGTCCTGCGGGCCACCGACCGCGACCGCCGCAGCCAGGACTACCGCGCCGTGCTCACCCACACGGGTCTGGCCCGGGCGCGCCTGCAGCTGAGCTACCGCTACAGGATATCCGACCTGGACGAGACGGTGGCCAGGGACGGGTTGCCCGGCAGCGGCCTGGAGGGCGACTCCCAGACGACCGCCCAGGATCGGACCGACCAGGAGGCGGGCTTCCGCGGGCGCTACCGTCTCGGACGCGGCGCGAGCCTGAAAGCGCGCGTGACCTGGCGCAAGACCGAGGTCGAGCAGCTCGACACCTGGGACACCGCGTCCGGCGAGCCATGGCTGTACTGGATGGGCGACCGCGAGCGCGAGCAGCTGCGCTGGCAGGTGTCCGTGCAGACGCGGCCGCTGCGGTCGGTGCGGCTCGACCTGGGCCACCAGGCCGTCGATCAGACCTTCACCCGACGCGATGCGGGGGACGCCGAGACCACGTGGCGGGCCCTGCGCGGCTACGCGGCGTGCAACTGGCTGGTGAGCGACCGCCTGACCCTGCTGGGCACCGTGTCGCTGGGCCTGGAGGAATACGCCCTGACCGGCGCGGCCGGCGCCGCGGCGGGCATGGCGCCCCTGGTCTACGACGGCACGACCCTCCGTTTCGCTCCCGGCGCCTCGCTGCGCCTGAGCGACACCCTGCACGTAGAGGGTTTCTACGAGGGCGTGCGTCACGAGGACCAGGCCGGAGCCGCGGGACCGGATGACGACGTCAACGCCGATCTCGACCGCGTCCTGGTGCGCGCGGACTGGCGTTTCGTGCCGGAGCTGACACTCCAGGCGGCCTACCGGCACCACGAGTTCGCCGAGAACCGGTGGGACGATTACAGCCTGGACCTCTACGCCCTGTCCTTGAGTGGGGCCTTCTAGCGGGCTAGGCGGCGCGGCCCTTGCGCCGCCGGTCCCCGAACAGGGAGAGCAGGCGCGTCATCAAGAGGCCCTTGAAACCGCGCCAGGTCCAGCGCTGGGCGATGGCTTCCCGGTAGGCGGGCAGTGCCTCGCCGTAGCGGCCGTCGCCGCGCAACCCCCAGGCATAGCCGAGACGCATGTACAGCAGCTTGTCGTCGAGGATGCGCCGCACCTCGGGGTCGGTCACGTGCGCGATCTGGCGTTCGCGCACCCTGATCACGGACGGGAAGCGGCGCCAGCCGCCGGCGGAGATGCCGTCGCCGTTCAGGCGGTAGACGTGGCAGGGACGGTCGAGGAAGGCGAAGACGGCGCCCCGGTGGGCGAGCTTGAGCCACATGTCGATGTCATCGCCGTTGCGCAGCGTCTCGTCGAAACCGCCCGCCTCGCGCAGCAGGCGGCGGCGGACCATCACGCTCGACGTGCCCACGAAGTTGCCGCGGATCAGCTCGTGATAGACGTCCGGGCCGGACAGCAGGGAAACGCCCGGCAGGCCGGTCGGACGCAACAGGCGCCGGAAGCCCCGATAGTCCGCGAGGAAACGCTCCTGCAGCGTGGCGCCGGCGCCGTCGATCTGCCGGAAATCGGTGCAGACCAGATCCACCTCGGGCAGGGCGGCGAAGACGGCGGCCTGGGCCGAGAGCTTCCCCGGCAGCATCACGTCGTCCGCGTCCAGCAGAGCGATGAGCTCGCCGCTGGCGCGTTCGACGCCGACGTTGCGCGGACGCGCCGGACCGCCGCTGTTGGCGATGCGCAGCGCGGTGATCCGGCCGCCGTAGCCGTCCAGGACGCCGGAGGTGTCATCCGGCGAGCCGTCGTCCACGGCGATGACCTGCACGCGGGGGTAGTCCTGGGTCAGGACCGACTCCAGCGTTTCCGGCAACGTCCGCGCGGCCCGGTAGCAGGGTACGACGACGCTGATCAGGGGCGTCTCGGCCATTGATCCTCCATGAAAACGCGGTGGCGGTCGGCTATACTCCGCCGACCGTGCGGGTACGGTTGGCATCGGCCGAAAGTCCAGAATCTGAAGGAGTGAAGCGTGGATACCAAGGAACGCCTGGAACAGCTCGCACACGGTTATCAGAATTCCGTCATCCTGCTGACCGCCCTGCAGGAGGGCCTCATCGAGGCCATCGGACGGGATGCGCACCGCCCGGCGGAGCTGGCCGCCCGCCTGGAGCTGGACGGGCGCGCCGTCGACATCGTCCTGCACGCCCTGGCGGCGGCCGGGGTCCTGGACCGGGACGTCGACGGACGGTTCAGCCTGCCGCCGGACAACGCGGAGGTGCTGCTGCCCGACGGCGCCGACTCCCAGGCGAGGATCTTTGCCCATCACTACGACCTGATGCGGCGCTGGGTGAAGCTGGACACGACGCTGCGGACCGGCGAGCCCGTGCCGCGCGAGCAGACCGCGCGCAAGCACCGCAACTACATCTGCGGCATGCAGGACGTCTCCCGCAAGTCGAGCCGCGATGTGGCCGACAGCATCGACATGAGCGGCGCCAGGCGCCTGCTGGACGTGGGCGGCGGTCCGGCCACGGCCTCGCTGACCCTCGCGGCCGCGTACCCGGAGCTCGAATGCGTGGTCTTCGACCTGCCCGAGACCGTGGCCATCGCGCGGGAGGTGATCGTCGCGTCCGGCCTCGCCGACCGCGTATCCGCGGTGGAGGGCGACTACTTCGCGGACGATTTCGGCGAGGGCTTCGACGTGGTCTACGTCTCCAACATCGTCCACAGCATCGGCGCCGAGGCCATCGCCACGATCTACCGCAAGGCACACCCCGCGCTGGTCCCCGGAGGGCGCATCATGGTGAAGGACTTCTTCCTGGACGATGACCGCTGCAGTCCCTCGTTCGGCGCGCGCTTCGCCGTGAACATGCTGGTGGCGACGCAGCAGGGGCGCGCCTACACCCGGTCGGAGACGATCGAGGCCCTCGGCGATGCCGGCTTCGACGATTTCGAGGTCGTCGACGTGGCCAAGCACAGCCAGGTGATCATCGGGCACAAGTCTTAGGAGTGTGGGCAGGTGGGATTCCGGTGCCCCATCACACGAACAGGCGAGCGGACACGGCTCGTGCCAGGGCGCCGTCCGACGACCTCCTGTCGCCGGACGGCTTGGCGTCCAGGGCCTTCCGCCCTCCGTGGCTCCAGGCCCTTGCCGACGCCTTGTACGAGCCGTGTCCGCTCGCCTGTTCTTGATGTCGACTCGGATAATCACCGGCCCAAGCCCATGAAATGTGCCCGTTGATGCAGATGGTGCGGCGCCGGCGTAATCGCTTATCCTGTAGATCATGAATACCATTCTCAATAAACAGACGGGGGTTCCGGGCTCCCGCAGATCGATCCCCTTTCTTCGCGCGGCCGCGATCCTGGCGATCCTGACCGTGTGCACGGGTGCCCTGATGAACGACGAGACCACCGAGGTGCGCACGCCTGCGCGGATTCGCGAGGCGGGCAACCATCTGCGGGACGAGAGCTCCGTCTACCTGCGGCAGCACGCCCACAATCCCGTGGACTGGTATCCCTGGGGCGACGAGGCGCTGGACCGCGCGCGCGACCAGGACAAGCCCATCTTCCTGTCGATCGGGTACTCGTCCTGCCACTGGTGCCACGTGATGGAGCACGAGGTCTTCGAGCACGACGACGTGGCGGCGCTGCTCAACGAGAGTTTCGTCTGCATCAAGGTGGACCGGGAGGAGCGTCCCGATCTGGACGCCGCGTACATGGAGGCCGTGCAGGCCATGACCGGTCGCGGCGGCTGGCCCATGACCGTGTTCCTGACCCCCGGCCTGAAGCCCTTCTTCGGCGGCACCTACTTCCCGCGCGACCAGTTCCTGCACCTGTGCCGCAACATCGCGAAATCCTACGCCGAACAGCGCGGCGAGGTCGCCGGCCAGGCGACTCGCGTGGCCGAGCATCTGTCGGGCATGCCGCTCGCCGGAGGCGGGGACCGGGTACCGGACCTGCAGGCGGTCGCGGCCGTGGCGGAGACGGCCCTGGCGCGATACGACGAGACGTGGGGCGGCTTCCAGCAGCAGCAGAAATTCCCCACCCCGCTGCGCTGGCGCTTCCTGCTGCACCAGTACCGGCGCACCGGGGACGAGCGGATCGCCGCGGCGGTCGAGCACACGCTGGCGGCCATGGGCAGCGGCGGCATCCACGACCATCTGGGCGGCGGCTTCCATCGCTACACCGTGGAGCAGACCTGGCTGGTGCCCCACTTCGAGATCATGCTCTACGACGACGCCCAGCTCGCCGGCCTCTACCTCGAGGCGTCCGCGGTCTTCGACGATGCGCGTTTCCGCGGGATCGCCGTCGACCTGCTGGATTTCATGCTGCGCGACATGAGCGATCCCGCGGGCGGCTTCTACGCCAGCTACGACGCGGACAGCGGGGGCGAGGAGGGCAGCTTCTACGTCTGGACGCCGGCGGAGATCGTCGCGGTGGCCGGGCCCGTGGACGGTCCCGTCCTGTGCCGCCTGCTGGGCGTGACGCCCGAAGGCAACTTCGAGGGCCGGTCCATCCTCACGCGCCGCGTCCCGGCGGCGGCGGCGGCCGCGGAGTTCGGCCGCGCGGAGGCCGACGTGGCGGCTCTCTTCGACACGTATCGCCAGGCCCTCTACGACCGCCGCGCGGAGCGTGTCCGGCCCGGTCTGGACCGCAAGCTCGTGACCGCCTGGAACGGCATGGCCCTGTCGGCCTTCGCGCGCGGTCACGCCGTGCTGGGCGACGCCCGCTACCTCGAGGCGGCCCGCCTGGCCGCTGACCGGCTCTGGGCCCTGCACCGCGACGAGCGGGGCCGACTCTGCCGCGCCTCGACCGACGGCGTGCGCAGCGGCGACGGCATCGTCGACGACTACGCCCTGCTCGCCGAGGGACTGCTCGATCTCTACCAGGCCGGCGGTCAGGCGAAGTACCTGCGTTGGGCGCGGGAACTCCTGGCCACCGCCCGCGATCTCTTCGTCGATCCCGAGGGCGGTATCTTCCTGACCGCCGGGGACGCCGAGGCGCCCCTGGGCCGCCGCACCGACGTCTTCGACAGCGTGGAGCCGTCCGGGGCCTCGGCCATGCTGCACGCCTTGCTGCGCGAGTCGGCCCTGACCGGGGAGCCCGACGGTCTCACGCGGGTGGGAGAGGTCCTCGCGCGCCACGGCGACCTGCTGGCGAGCGCGGGCGTGGAGATGGCGTGGTGGGCCGACGCCGCGTCCCTGTATCACGGGCCCCACTACGACGTGGTGATCGCCGGCGATCCCGCCGCGGCGGGGACCCGCGCCCTGCGCGAGGCCTACTGGCGGCTGGATCCGTCTTTCGCGGTGCTGTCGTCCGTGCCGGCGACCGGCCCCGACGGCGGGTTGGCGGACCTGCTGCCCGGCACGCGCGGCAAGTCGGCCGTCGGCGGGGTGCCGACCGCCTACGTCTGCAGCTTCGGCGCCTGCGCGGAGCCGGCGACAGTCGCGCCGAAGCTGCAGGCGCAGCTGCGAGCGCAATGGCGGCATTGAACACGTTCGATCCCGCGACGGGTGTTGACGTTCACCGCCGACTTGCGCTATCATTAATGGACGTCGCCGCCGCCGTCACGCGGCGGCGCTCTGGAAACTGAAGCGAAGAGAGCATCGGGATGACCCGCATCGGCCTTCAGAACGACGCACTTGCCAGCCGCCTTCGGTGGCGTTGGCGGTATGTGTGCCGCGCGGATGGCAGGTGCGGATCGGTTATCTAGGTTTTCGGACCAGACACGATCCCGACAGACCCGCCATCCGCCGATGGCGGGTTTCTTGATGCCCGCCGCCGCCGCCTGACGGTCACCGCAGAGCTGGAGGTTGACAATGCTCGCACCGACGCGCGACGCGTATCTCGAGATGACGTCGCAGGGCCGGCGCACCCCGCTGCGGCGGCGCATCCCGGCCGACCTGGACACGCCCGTCTCCGCCTACCTGAAGCTCATGCCCCAGGGGGCGGTCTTCCTGCTGGAGAGCGTGGAACAGGGCATCCAGGTGGGGCGCTATTCGTTCATCGGCGTGGGGCCCTGCACCGAGATCCGCCTCGAGGACGACCTGGCCGTGACCTCCCGCGACGGCGAAGAGGCGACCGCGCAGGTGGACCGGGCCGATCTCTTCGCGCCGGTCCGCGCGGCCCTGGCGGAGTTCGCGGACCTGGAAGGGGAGGGCCTGCCCGCGCCCTTCGCCGGCGCGGTAGGCAACATCGCCTACGACGCGGTGCGCCACTTCGAGCGCGTGCCGCTGCCCGAGGCGGGCTGGGTCGATGACCTGCCCGACTACCGTTTCGTGATCCCGACCACCCTGGCCGTCTTCGACCACGTCAAGTGCGAGATCGAGCTGCTCACCATGCCGGCCAACGGTGGCGGCGAGAAGGCCTACGACGAGGCCGCCGCGCGCATCGACGAACTGCTGGCCGCCCTGGGCGCGCCGCTGCCGCCGCTGCCGGATCCGGCC
>JAHIYU010000040.1 GCA_018814885.1 bacterium
AGCTTCTCCTTCTTCAACCAGGCCGACCAGATCACCAACTCGCTGAAAAGCCTGATGCAGGGCGGCTTGATCGGGTCGCTGCTGGCTGTGATCGTCCTCTTCCTGTTCCTGCGGCGCCTGAGCATGACCGCGGTCGTGTCGGTGGCCATACCGCTGTCGCTCATGGGCACCGCGGTCTTCCTGTACCTGTCGAACCGTTCGCTGAATATCCTGACCATGATGGGCCTGATGCTGGGCGTGGGCATGCTCGTGGACAACGCCGTGGTGGTGCTAGAATCGATCCACCGGCGGCAGCGAACCGGCGCCAGCCCCCTTTCCGCCGCCGTGCGCGGCACGAAGGAGGTGGGCCGCGCGGTGGTGGCCTCGACGCTGACGACGATCATCGTGTTCGCGCCGATCATCGTCAGCAAGGCCGACGAGATGTCGGTGTGGCTGGGCGAGGTTGGCGTGACCATCAGCGTGATGCTGGTGCTCTCGCTGCTGATGAGCCTGACCGTGATCCCCCCGCTGTCGGTGCGCCTGACGCGCTCCCAGGGGGCCGTCGGGGAGAACGGGTGGCTGGCGACCCTGCGCGGCCGCTATCTGCGCTTGCTGAACTGGACGGCGCTGCGCCACCCGCTGCTGACCGCCCTGGTAATCGTCCCCGCGGTGCTGGCGGTGACGGTCGTCATGATGCAGGTCACCAAGTTCAAGCCCGAGCCCTTCGGCGACGAGGGCATCCGGCGCGAGAGCCTCTACATCAATTGCAACTTCACCGATCCCATGGACAAGTACCGCACCAGCGACTGCGTCCAGAAGGCCGAGGACTACCTGGAGACCCGCCGCGAGGAACTGGGCATCCGCGACATCTACATCTACTACACGGCCGACCGTGGGGGCATCTCCCTCTTTTTCGACACGGGCGTGGTGTCGGACAGCTTCTACAAGCGGATCCGCGACGACCTGCGCGAGAACCTGCCGAAGCAGGCCGGCCTGAAGTACGAGTTCGGCGACGAGGAGGGGCAGGGTTCCGGCGTGAAGACCTTCGCGGTGACGGTCTACGGCGAGGAGACCGAGCTGCTCACCGAGATCAGCCGGAACGTCAAGCTGCTGCTGGCCTCGGTCGGTGGCGTGGGCGACCTGCGCACGGACGGGGAGGACGGCAACAAGGAGATCCAGATCCACGTGGACCGCGAGGCGGCCGCGCGCGTGGGCGTGACGCCGGAGACCATCTCCCAGATCATGGGGCTGACCTACCGTGGCGTCCAGCTGCCACGCCTGAACACCGGCCTGAAGGAAGTGGACATGATCGTGGTGCTGGATCCCAGCGACCGCGAGAGCATCGAGAACCTGGCCATCCTGACCGTCGGGGCGATCGAGGGCCGCGCCGTCCAGCTCGGCCAGGTCGCCGACTTCACCATCGAGGACACCCCCCGCCGCATCTTCCGCGAGAACCAGAAGTCCGGCATCATCATCCGCGGCACCTACGACGGCGAGAACCTGGACGACGCGCTGGACAAGTTCCGGATCCTGCTCGACGGCATGGAGCTGCCCATCGGCTACGGCTGGGACTTCGGCTCGCAGATCCGCCGCTCCCAGGAGCAGCAGAGCGAGATGGGGATGAACATGCTGCTGGCGCTGGTCTGCGTATTCTTCGTGATGGCCAGCCTCTTCGAGTCGCTGCTGCACCCGCTGGTCGTGATGAGCTGCGTGCCCTTCGCGTCGGTGGGCGTCTTCTGGATCATGATGGCGACCGGCACGCCCTTCAACATGATGGCCATGATCGGCATCGTGATCCTTATCGGCATCGTGGTGAACAACGGCATCGTGCTCGTCGATCACATCAACAACCACCGCCGCGGGGGCCGGGCGATGGAGGACGCGATCCTGGCGGGCTGCCGCGACCGCATGCGTCCCATCCTGATGACCGCCGGCACCACCATCCTCGGGCTGCTGCCGCTGGCGGTCTTCCACGGCGCCCACGTGGGCGACGCCGAGTACTACCCCATGGCGCGGGCCATCATCGGCGGGCTGGCCTCGAGCACGCTGCTCACGCTGATCGTGCTGCCGACGTACTACCTGATCGCCAACCGCTATGCGGAGGCGTTCAAGGCCGGGTTGCGGGCGCTGGCGAGGGGGCGGGGGGAAGCGGTGCCAAGACGAGCATCGGAAATTTGATTCACATCATCCTCCGGGCTGCCGATATCTCCCATGAGCAAATCCGGGAGTGTCCACGTGGCCGCAAGCACGAGTTTCAAGGTCTACCGCCCCGGCGGCGCCAGGTTCGGCGCCGCCGTCACGTCGCGCCGGGTCGGGGCGACCGCCATCCGTATCCTCGAGACCGTCAGCGGCGCGGATTCGCTCACCGTCGCCGCGCGCGAGGTCGCCGACGCCATGCGCGATCTGGTGGGCTTCGAGGCCGTCTGGATCCGCCTGCGGCAGGGCGACGACTATCCAATCCTGACCGCCCGCGACGTCCCCCCCGAGATCCTGGAGAACTGCAACACCCTGCGCCGCCAGGCCCACGACTCCCTCACCTGTCTCTGCGGGGCCATACTCGACGACAAGCGTGAAAAGTCGGATGCGCCCGGTTTCACGGCTCGGGGCGGCTTCTGGACCAACTCTCTCACCGATTTTGCGTCGGGCGGCGAACTGGCCGCCGCCACCGTGGGCTTCCGCGGACACTGCGTTTCGAAGGGCTTCGAGACGCTGGTCTCGCTGCCCCTGCGCGCGGCCGGCGAGACCATCGGTCTGATCTACCTGGGCGACCGGCGCCGCGACCTGATAGACGCCGAGGTGGTCGGGCATCTCGAGGAGCTGGCCCAT
Source organism: bacterium (assembly GCA_018814885.1). Taxonomy (NCBI): domain Bacteria; species bacterium. The sequence continues at coordinate 2,806 of JAHIYU010000040.1, forward strand.
GGCCTGGCCGTCGCCCTGGCCTCCCTGCAGAAGGACGAGAAACGGCAGCGAGCCGAGGAGGAGCTGCGCAAGCTCAACCTGGAGCTGGAGTCGCGCGTGGCGAAGCGCACGCGCGAACTGGAGGAGACCCGCGACCGGCTGGTCGCATCGGAGAAGCAGACGGCCCTGGCGCGGTTGCTGACCGGCTTCGCCCACGAGATAAACACGCCGCTGGGGATCAGCATCACGGCGTCCTCGCTGCTCGAGGAACGCGTAGCCGCGCACCGCATGTCCGTGCACGGAGACGACGCGTTCCTGAACCTCTGCGCGGTGTCGTCGTCCCTGATCTCGGGCAACCTGCGCCGGGTCGCCACGCTGATCGAGACCCTGAAGCTCCTGTCCCCCGAGCAGATCGGCGAGCCGAAGCGCGAGGTCGCGCTCGGAGAACACCTGCGGGTATCCACGCTCGAGCACGTCGAGCGCCTCCGCGCCAAGGGGCACACGCTGGACATCCAGTGCGCGGACGACCTGCGCGTGAAGCTGTGCCCGTCCAATCTCGCGCACGTGGTCGAGGAGCTCCTGGACAACTCCCTGCGTCACGGGTTGCCGGAAGAGGGCGGCGGACACGTGAGCCTGATCGCCTGGGCCGAGGGCGGCGAACTGCACCTGCTCTACCGCGACGACGGCGTCGGCATGGACCCGGACACGCTGAACCGCATCTTCGATCCCTTCTTCACGACGCGGCGCGATCTCGACGGCTGCGGTCTCGGCATGCACATCGTCCACAACCTGGTGTACCAGTCCATGGGCGGCACGATCGAATGCTCCAGCGCACCCGGTGCCGGCCTGACGGTCCACATGGCCATCCCGATCGACGGCAAGGGCGCCTGAAGCCGCCTGCCGGAGCTTCGTTCTCGATGACAAGTGTTATATAATTGCCCCGGAGGCGCGGCGTCATCGCCGCAAGGGGCTGAAATGTCGCAACCTATCATTCCCGGCAAGCTCTCGAGACCCCCGCGCCCCGCGGGGTATCTGCCGCGCCCACGGCTCGAGAACCTCTGGGACGACTGGCGCCGGCGACGCCTCGTGCTGGTCACGGCGGGGGCCGGCTTCGGCAAGACCTCGTTGCTGGCGGCCGTCACCGCCGCCTGCACGCGCCCCGTCGCCTGGTATTCCCTTGACGAGATGGACGCCGATCCCGCCGTCTTCCGCGACCACCTGCTGGCAGCGGTCTCCGCCGGCGAGTCGCGGGGCGGCGGCGACGACGCCCGCGACCTCGCGAAGACGGTGCGCGTCCTGCGCGACCGGGAGCGGGGCTCCGTGCTGATCCTCGACGACCTGCAACTGGCGGCGACATCTCCGGACGTGCTCGGTTTCCTCGAACGCCTCGTGCGCTATCTGCCCGCCGGCCACACGCTCACCCTCGCGTCGCGCGAGCCGCTGGACATCGCGACCATGAAACTCCGCACCCAGGGAGCGGTGGCCGAGCTGCACGCGGCCGATCTGGCCTTCCGCCCCGACGAGGCTGCGGCCCTGTTCAACGCCCGCTACCCCGACGCGGCGCTCGACGCCGAGCTGGCCGAGCTCGTCGTGCGTCGCACCGAGGGCTGGGCGGCGGGTCTGGAGATCCTGCTCCAGGCGCTCGAGGGGCCGCAGGAGGACCAAGTGCGGGACGCCCTGTCGCGCCTGCGCGAGGCGGGCTCCGGCTGGTTCGCGTACTTCGCGGAGGAGGTCTTGCGGCAGCTGCCCCGGGAGACACGCGACTTCATGCGTCGTTCGTCCCTGCTGCCGCGCCTGGACAGCGAACTCTGCGACGCCGCCCTGGGTATCGAGGGCAGCGGCCGCATCCTGGCCGAGCTCTGCCGCCGCAACCTGTTCACCGTTCGCCTGGGACGCAAGGGGGAGGGATTCCGCTACCACGGCCTGTTCGAGGACTTCCTGCGCAAGCTGCAAGCGCGCGAGGGGACCCCGGCCGAGGGTCTCCGGCTCCGGCGCAACGCCGCGCGCATCCTGGAGTCGCGCGGCGAGTGGGGGGACGCCATGCTGGCGCACGCGGAGGGCGGCGCCCACGGCGCGGCGCTGTCCCTGCTCGAGAAACGCGGCGAGGAGCTGCTCGCCGCGGGACGTCACGAGATCGTCCATCGATCGCTGGCGGCCCTGCCGGCGTCCTCGCTGGTGCGCCGGCCCGTGGCCCTGCTCGTGCAGGGGCACGTCCTGGAAGCGCAGGGGGATCTGCGTGAGGCCGAGGCGACCTACCGCAAGGCCCTCTCCTGCGCGACCAGCGGGCGCCAGCGCGTGGAGCTGATGAGCAAGATGGCGCAGGTCAAGTTGAGACTGGGGCAATACCAGGCCGGCATCAACCTGTGCCGCAAGGCGTTGCGGGAGCCGGCACGCCCGGACGCGGCCACTCGCGGCAGGCTGCTGGACATGATCGGCATCTCCATGTGCGACCTCGGGCGGCTCGACGAAGGAGAGCGCCACCTGCACGAGGCGCGCGAGGTCTTCGGCAAGACGCGCGACGAGGAGGGGGAGGCGCGCGCCTTCTACCTGCTGCAGAGCAATATCCATTACCGGCGCGGAGACTTCCACCGGGCCAAGGACGCCGCCCGGCGGGCCCTGGTGATCTTCCGCAAGCGCGGCGACCTGCGCCAGGTCTGCCATTGCCTGGGCGTGCTGTCACACATCACGGCCGACGCCTGCGAGGTGCGCGAGGCCCGCGAACTCGCCCGCGAGGGCCTGCGACTGGCCGGCAGCCTGGACTATCAGCTCATCGAGGGCTATTGCCGGCTGGCGCTCGGTCGTTGCGCGATCGCCACGGGCGACCACGAGCGCGCCCAGGAGCACTACGCCGCGGCCGCGTCCTGCGGCGAGCGGGTGGGGGAAAGCGGGCTGCTTGTCTTCCCCCAATTGGGGCTGGCGGAGGCCGCCGGCCGGGCCGGTCGGCGCCACGAGGCGCGGCGCCTGGCGCAACGGGCCCTCGACGTGAGCGTGGAGAAGAAGCTGATCTACCAGGAGGCGCAGGCCAGGATCCTGCTCGGCTCGCTGTCGGACCGCGCCGCGGAGGCACGTCGTCACTGGCGGGCGGCGGAACAGACGATGCGGCGCGTGGGCATGCGGTACGACCTGCACAACCTGATACTGGTTCGCCTGGACGAGGGCGACGTCCCCGCGGCCGGGCGACCGACGCTGCTGGCCGAGATGCTGTCCGGCGTGGCGGAGATGGGGCACGACTTCATCTTCACCGTGCTGGCGCCGGAGCGGGCTCTGCGCGTGCTGCCCGACGCCTTGCGGTACGAGCACACCGCCGCCGAGGCCGCGCGCCACTTGTCGGACATGGGCGCGGCCGCCGTTCCTTTCGTGACGCCCCTGCTGCGGGATGGCGACGCGGCGGTGAGCGGGCGGGCCGCCGCGGTCATCGACCGCATCGGCGGCGAGACCGCCCGGGCGGCGCTCGGCGGCGGCGAGGAGACGACCGGGGGCGCACCCCTGCGTATCCGCGCGCTGGGATCCCTGGAGACGATCGTCGACGATCGCCGTCTCACCCTGGACGACTGGCGCTCCAAGCGCGCGCTGCGGCTCTACCAGTACCTGCTGGTGTGCCGCTTCCGCTGGGTTCCCCGCGACGAGGCCATCGAAGCGCTCTGGCCCGACACCGACCTCGACAAGGGGCTCAACAACCTGCGTCAGACCCTGCACGTCCTGCGGCGCACGCTGGCCGGGGACGACGGGGCCGGCCAGCGGCCCGACCGCTTCGTCCGCTACCACAACGAGGCGTTGCGCCTGGAACCGGGCGACGGCTACGTCTACGACGTCGAGCAGTGCGAGGCTTCGCTGCAGGAAGCCGAATCCCTGTGGAGCGATGGCGAGACCGCGGCGGCCGCCGAACCGCTGCTGGTCGCCGAAAGGCTCTACCGGGGCCATTTCCTGGCCGAGAGCCCCTACGAGGAGTTCACGGCGGACGAGCGCGAGCGCCTCCGCGACCGCCTGCTGCAGGACGTGGGTCGTCTCTGCGCCTGGTACGCGCGCCATGAGATGTGGGAGCAGCTCGTGCCCCTGGCCCGAAGGTCGATCGGCCTGGACGCCTACCACGAGGAGTTCCACCAGCGCCTGGTGGAGGGTCTGGCCGGGCTCGGCCATCGGGCCGAAGCGCTCGAGGCCTACCACCAGTACGAGACGCTCATGATCGAGGAGCTGGACCTGCTGCCTTCCAACCGCTTGAAAGCCCTGGCCGAGCGGCTGGCCGCGGGCTAGCCCACACGAAAACGGCCGCGGGAAGCGGACTCCCCGCGGCCGCGCCGGCCCCTCCCTCCGAGCTCATATCCCCCTGGAGAGACCAGCCCGATGTTCAATCATGTTCGCTTGTCGTCCGCTCACCCGGTCGACCGGCCGGCTCACGGTCGATGGACCTGCGTGCGTGAGCCGCGTTCATCCTCTCCAGGAAATCGTAGAGTTCTTCTGGCGAGGAGAAGTTGTCCTCTTCCCCCGTGCTCACATGTCTGACGCGACCGCGGAACTCGCCCGGGGTCGCGCCGAGGAATCGCACCACGTAGGTTGACATCTGGGCGTCGTCCTTCCTGGGCCGGTGGGGTCGGCCCGTGACGCGGTCAGATTACACGGGCGTCGTTACGCAGGAATTACGCGGTGGAAATATCCGTCGCATATGTGAAAATGGGAATGGATCCGATCATTACCCGGTTTTTTTGGGGGTGCTGCGTGAAAAGGGGTTGGCTCGTCCGGGGGTCGGTGGGCGTTCTCCTGGCGGTCGGTTGCGCCCTGGCCGCCGAGCCAGTGCCGACGACGGTCATGTCCTTCAACATCCGCTACGGCACGGCCGACGACGGCCCCGACAGCTGGGAGCACCGCCGCTACCTGGTGCGCCTGGCCATCCGCGAACACGACCCTTTCATCTTCGGCGTCCAGGAATGCCTGTGGGACCAGGGCGTCGAGCTGGACCGCGCCTTCGGGGGCTACCGGATCACCGGCGTGGGCCGCGACGACGGCGTGCGCCGGGGGGAGATGTGCCTGATCTTCACCCGCCGCGACCGCTACCGGGTGCTGGACCAGGGCTACTTCTGGCTCGGCGAGACGCCCGAAGTGCCGGGCAGCAAGGGCTGGGACGTCGCCTGCCCGCGCATCGTCACCTGGGTCAAGCTGCGCGACCGCTGGTGCGACCCCGATACCTTCTACTGCTTCAACACCCACCTGGACCACGCCGGCGCGGAAGCGCGCCGCCTAGGTGCGGAGCTGCTGCAGCGGCGCATGGCCGAGATCGCCGGCGGGCTGCCGATCATCCTGCTGGGAGACTTCAACGCGCCGGCCGCGGCCGACAGTCCGCCCTACCGCCTGCTGGCCGAGGAGGGCTGGCGCGCGGACGTCCCGCTGCACGACACCTGGCACGCCGCCGCCTCGGAGCAGCGGCGCCGCGGCGGCGGCACCTTCCACGGCTTCACCGGGGAGGCCACGCGCGGGCGCATCGACTGGATCCTGGCCTCGCGGGAGTTCGCGGTGATCGACGCGGGCCTCTCGCGCTTCCAGAAGGACGGCCGGTACCCGTCGGACCATTTCCCGGTCTGGGCCACGTTCCACCAGGAGCGTCATCCGCCGTTGCCCGGCGACGAGGTGGATGTGACCACCGGCGCGACGCCGCACTACTGAATCAGGCGAAGGCCACCTCGATCGTCGCGATCCGGTGCGGTGACAGGTCCAGGGTCACCCGGTTTCGCGGGTCCCCGTCCGGCGCGAGCCCGGTCCCGCGTTCCTCCAGCAGGTTCGACCGCCAGGCGCCGGTCACGTCGCGTCCGAAGGCCAGCGGGAGCGCGACCGTTTCGTCCGCCAGGTTGCAGAGCCGCACGATCAGCGTGTCGCGCTCCTGGTGGCGCTTGACGGCCGTGACCTGGATGCGCGGATCCCCGCAACGCAAGAGCCAGGCGCCGGCCGTCGCCGGTGCGGTCACGCCCTGGACCGAGAGCGGCGGGCAGCGCCAGCGCGCCGACGCGCCGGCCACGTCGGCGTCCAGCCAGCCGCCCGCGTAGGGCATCACCGCGAAGTCGAAGGCGTGCGCGCCGAGACACTGCGCCTCGGGCGTGAAGATCGTCGGCCCGGCGTTGCCGCGGCGGGTGGGCTCGATGTCGTCGCGCGAGAGCCAGCCCACGCAGCGCAGCATGGTCACCGCCAGGCCGGCGCCACCCGCCGCGTAACCTTCGACTTCCGGCAATCCGCGGTTGAAGACCGCCAGGCCGCGTTCACCGTCCTCGAGGCACGAGAAACCCTGCTGGGGCCAGGTGGCGGGCGTGGGCTGGACCCAGTCGGGTGTGGGTTCGCGCAGCAGGGGACGCTCGAGGACGAGGTAGCGATCCTCGCAGATCAAGGCGTCGGTCCGCAGCGGCGTGGGGAATTCCAGGCGCAGGCGGTGATCCTCGGCGCGGTTCTCCAGGCGCAGGCGCGCATCCAGCAGCGGCGAGCCGTGACGCAGGGTCAGCCGCAGCGTGGCCGGGCAGTCCACCGTGTCCTCGCGGCGGGCGGCGCGGTCGGCCGTCAGGCGCGACGGCAGGCGCAGCGTGAAATCGGCCTCGATGGTCCCGGCCAGCGGCGTGACGCGCACCTGTCGCACGCCGCCGGGAACGACCTCCGGACGGGAGGGGCCCGGCACCGGATGGAAGTCGTACTCGTCGCCCGCGTCGCCCCGGTCCTCCAGCCGGCCCAGTCCGCGATACGCCGCGTCGGTGGCCCTGTCGGCCAGGTCGAAGGTGCCGTCGGGATGCAGGCGCACGTCGATCAGGTCGTTCGCCAGCGTGTCGGCGCCGACGACCACCGTGCCGGCCGTCGCCGCGGGGGGCGTCCCCTCCAGCAGACGGAACAGCGCGTGACCGCAGGGCGGCAGATCGCACGCGAACTGGATCGTCAGCCGGGTGTCGAACTCGCCGTCGCCTGGTCCGTCCTTCAGCATGCGGGACCTGAAATGCGCGAGGTAGGGCGCGAAGGACGTCTCCTGCGCCTCGCCGGTGAGCTGCAGGCGATGGTCCACGCCCCAGAAACGCTCCACATGCTGCGTGTCGACGATCGCGAAGGGAACCTCGGCGCCCGCCTCGTCCACCAGGCGCAGGCTCGCGAGGTCGTAGCCGAAGGGCTGCAGGACGACCGTCCGGGTGATCACCTCGCGCCTGGGCACCGGCAGGGTGTTTGCGACGCACAGGACGGTATCGCGGTCGCCCTCGGGCCGGACGTCGAAGGTGGGGGCGAGGTCCTCGAGTGTGCGCTGCACGATCCTCTCGGCCGTCAGACGCGCGTGGGCGAAGCGCGGCGCCATGTCGCGGTGCACCTGGTCGACGCTGCAGCCGCAGATCGAATCGTGGGGATGGTTGAGCAGCAACTCGCGCCAGGCGTCGCGCAACAGGCCGCCGGGATGGGCGTGCCCGTGGAGGAAATGGGCGTAGGCGGCCAGCGGTTCGGCCGCCGCGGCCAGCAGGGTCTCGCAGCGTTCGTTGGCCTGCTTAAGCGGCATGCGCGACGACCACACGCCCGACAGGATGTTGCGGTCGAAGCCGCCGAGCATCTCGCCCGCGCGGACGCGACCGCCCGCGCCGGCCGCGCGCGCCGCCGCCACGAAATCCTCCAGCCCGGCGTGGACGAACTCGGTCTGCGGGAAGGCCTTGCGCAAGGCGTCCAGGACGCGCCGGAAATCGGCCTGGGGCGGGAAGTGGTCGCAGCCGTTGCTGACCAGGAAGGGGTCGCCGCCCGGCCGCTCGGCAGCCGCCGCGAAGAGCTCGCGCATCCGTTGCACGGCCCGCACGGGATCGATCTCGCGTCGGGTGTGCGCGTGCCACAGTTCTTCGTAACCGAGCCCGCCGGCGCCGCAGTAGCCCTCGCAATGGTTGAGCGCCAGCCCCTCGCTGCCGTCGGGGCCGCGCCAGACGAACCGCCAGCCCAGGCGCTCCGCCTCGTCGCCCAGGCCCCGCTCGAAGACGAACGAATCGAGACCGGCCTCGCGCAGCAGCTGGGGCATCTGGGCCGCGTGGCCGAAAGAATCCGGCATGTACCCCACGCGCAGCCGGTCGCCGTGGGCCCCGGCGGCCTGTCGGCCGATCAGCAGGTTGCGCGCCAGGGATTCGCCGCCGACCAGGAACTCGTCGGGCAGGACGTACCAGGGGCCCAGCGAGAGGCGCCCGGCCTCGGCCAGCGCGCGCACGCGGGAGGCGTCCGCGGGGAGCACGCGCAGGTGGTCCTCCAGGGCGGCGGCCTGGCCGTCCAGCATGAAATGACGGTCCGGGTCGGCCTCGAGGGCGTCCAGCACGCGCGACACGACGCGGACCAGGTCCACGCGGAACTCGGGAAAGGTCAGGTACCACTCGCGGTCCCAGTGGGTGTGCGAGACGACGAAGGCGCGGTGCGGGGCCCGCCCCTCAGTCGGCGTCACGACAGGCTCCCAGCAGTTCGCGCACCGTGCCGACGGCCAGGCCGACCACGGTGTCCGCCGCGCCGTAGTAGACCTTCAGGTCCGCGTCCGGGGGCGCGAAGCCCTCGCCGTCCGGCGCGTCGCAGATCCAGCCGGTGGGGAAGACCACGTTGGGCACCTGCCCGCTCAGCTCGTAGGGCGCGCGCGGCTCGAGGACGTTGCGGCGGGTGCGGGCGACGACGCGTGTCGGGTCGGTCAGGTCCAGCAGCACGGCGCCGGCCTGGTAGAGGTTGTTGCCCTGGAAGTGGGTGGCGATGCCGTGATACAGCAGCAGCCAGCCCTCGCGTGTCTTGATGGGCGGCGTGCCCGGACCGATCATCTCGTCCCACGAGCGGGGACGGCCGCGCATCACCTCGCCGACCTCGCGCCAGGCGCTCAGGTCGTCCGATGCGGAGAGGGTGATCGTGTCGCCGGTGACCGGCCCGCCCGCGAGACGCGTCCGGTTGGGACGCTCCAGCCGCAGCCACGAGCCGTCCACGCGCTCGGGAAAGACCACGCCGTTGCGCACGTCCGGCGGCGAGACGCCGGCCAGCCGCAGCACGCCGTCGCCGGTCAGCCGGCCGGTGCCGAGACGGCAGCCGTCGTCGGTGTCGATGGCGACGGTGCAGACGAGCTCGCCGTCCACGACGGTCAGCCGTGGATCGTAGACGTGGTGCGCGGTGAAGCCGGCGTCCTCCAGCCCCCGCACCTCCACCAGACGGTTCTCGACGCGGAAGCGGATGCCGTCGTGGCTCCAGGCCCGCACCAGTCCCGTCTCGCGGCCGCGCGACTGGACGCGCAGCAACAGCAGCACGCGGCCGTCCACCCGCGCCGCGCCGGGGTTGAAGACCGAACTGACGTCCACGAAGGCCGGCGGGATGTCGGGGATGTCCGCGCGGTCGAGGATGGGGTTGCCGGTGATGCGCTTGAGCGTCATGTCCGTCACCGCCAGCCGGTCAGGTGCGCCGAGACGCGCCAGTACCCGTGATGGCCCTCGTCGTCCGCCGGCCGGATGTCCTCCACGCGGTAGGTCACCTCGTGCTCGCCGGGCGCGAGCCATGCGCTCAGGTCGACCACGACGGGCAGGACGACGTCGCCGGGGCACCAGCCGCTGCGGCTGTAGTCGCTGCTCCAGGAGCCGTCCGACCAGCGGGCGCAGTAGGGATTGACCGCGCGCAGCGCGCCGCAGTCGTCGCGCCAGGGGCGGAAGCGGTGGACCTCGCGGCCGTCGACCAGGATCACGTTGTCCTTGGTGACGAACTCGTCGGCGTCCCGGCCGTCGGTGCAGTGGCCGGAGACCAGGACGTGCAGCAGGGCGCGGCGGGTGCGCTCGGGAATCGTCACGCGGCTCGACGCCTCGGGCGCCTCGGCCATCAGCCCTCCGTCCACGAAGAAAAGGCCCCGCGCCCACTGCGGCGCGTCGATGCCGCCACCCGGCGCGAACACCAGTTCCACGTCCACCTTCCAGGCGGGCGTGACCCAGGTGTCGATGAAGGCCTCGAACGCGCAGTGGCCGGCGAGCAGGGGCGCCAGGCGGGTGACGTCGACCTCGTGCTCGATCGCCCCGCCGTACGCGGTCATGAATTTCACCATCTCTACGGGCGCCATGCCCGGCTTGACGAGCGCCACGTGCCCGGCGCGGTCCCAGCGGTCCACGACGCTGAGCATGTCCTGCCGGATGGGCCGCACGCGCAGCACGGCGGTCACGCGCGAAGTACCGAGCCCCGGCGGGAACTCGCGGTAGGTGCGCATGACGCGGCCGTTGTCGCGGGCCTCGGCGAAGGGCGTGTCGTAACGTTCCGGCGCGTCGGGCGTGAAATGCAGGGTGACGTCGTCGAAGATGGTGACGACGGCGGGCGCGGGCGGTTCGACGCGGGGGCCGCAGCCGGACAGGACGACGATCAGAACCAGCGGGACGAGAGCCGGGCGCATGCGGAGGGCCTCCGTTCGGCAGGGGGGACGGGCGATTCCCGCGACTCTACACGCGGCGCGCCGTCAGGGCAACGGTTGCTGGGGCGCGGTGATGGCTTGCCCGTTGTGCTCGGGACCCAGCGAGAGCAGCAGCGGCGCCGCCGTGCGCGACCAGGCGTCCGGCGAGGGATAGGCCGCCGCCGCGCTTCCCCAGCAGGTGCGCAGCATGTCGGTGTCGATGATGCCGGGGTTCAGGGATACCGCGGCCAGGCCGGCCGGCAGCTCCGCGGCCAGCGAGCGGGTGAGGCCCTCGATGGCCCACTTGCTGGCGCAGTAGGGGCCGACCTCCGGCGCTGTCGACCGTCCCCAGCCCGAGCTGAAGTTGACGATGACGCCGCTGCCGCGCACGATCATGGCCGGCGCGAAGGCGCGGATCACGTTCAGCGTACCGTCCACGTTCACGTCCATCAGGCGGCCGAAGGCGTCGGCCGGCACCTCCCACAGGGGCGCGGGCGCGATCATCGAGGCGGCATTGTTGATCAGCAGGTCGGGCGGACCGAGGGCGTCGAGGACGGCGCCGGCCCACGCCGCCACGGCCGCCGCGTCGGAGACGTCGACGGCGTCGAAGCGGTGGGGCGGCGGGAAGGCCTCGCGCAGGGCGGCCACATGCTCGGTCGAGCGGCCGCAGCCCGCGGCGGTGCGTCCGGCCTCGGCGAAGCGGTCGACCAGGGCGCGGCCGAGGCCGCGGGTGGCGCCGGTGAGGACGATGAGTCTCGTGTCCGTCATGGAGTGCTCCGGGAGCCGTTCCGAATACTTCAGCCCCGCTGTCATCGAATCAGCTCATTCATGAATCACAAGATACACTATCACATGATCCTCCAATCGACAGACCGATGATCACCCCCGCCTGATCATATTGACCATCTGATCCAGCTGCTGCAGAAACAGCGACCGATCCTTCTTCTCGAACGGCGCCGGCCCGCCCTCCACGAGCCCCTGATCACGCAACTGTGTGAGAAGCTGCCGGGTGGCCAGCGCGTCGCACACGTTCTCCGGCGTGAACGGCCTGCCCGTGTGACCGAGCACCCGGGCGCCCTCGTCGAGACACCGCGCGGCGAGGGGAATGTCGCCGGTGATGACGATATCGTCCGTCTCGGCCTGCGCGACGATCCAGTCGTCCGCTTCGTCGAGTCCCTCGCCCACGACCACGAGTTTGATCCAGTTGCCGCCGGGGTGGCGCATGTAGCTGTTGGCGACAAGGGTGACCTGCAGGCCGTAGCGCCGGGCGACCTTGTAGACCTCGTCCTTCACGGGACATGCGTCGGCGTCGACGTAGATGTGGAGCACGATCACCTCGGGAGTGTATTTCCAACCGTGTAATTCGACCTGTCCCGGCTCCAACCGGATGAACCACAGACCCGCAGGTCCTGTCTCACAAACCCATCATCCAAGCCCTCGCGCCCTGGTGCGGCCCAGGCCGCGGGTGGCGCCGGTCAGGGCGATGGTTCCGAGCACCTTCATGCTCCCGCCTCTCCGGTTCGAGGGTCATTGCAGCCAGGCCATCGTATACCAAAACCCTGGCCGGCGTCGCCGTGTTCGTGAGCGAGTCCTGGCAGGCCGAGCTGGCGAAGTGCTATGTTGATCGGCGGAGGTCGAGGTCGTCCCCGCTGCCGGGTTCTCGAGTCCGGTCGCCCGTCTTTTTGACCCTGGCCGAGGTGGTTCGTGGCCACCGGCATCTTTGGCGGACGGTCGTCGGCCGAATGCCGGTATTCATCAAACAGCACAAGTGCAGGTCGAACGCATGGCCGATGTGATCTGGAGGCTCGAGCGGGGAGAGGGACCGGTCGTGGCGACGGCGATCCACGACGGCCACGAGGTGCGCGCCGAGGTGTTGCGGCACATGGTCGTGGACGAGGCCGCGCGTCTGCGCGAGGAGGATCCGTTCACCGGCCGGTGGACGGCGATCGCGCCGACCCGCGTGGTGGGACTGCGGTCGCGATTCGAGGTCGATCTCAACCGCCGCCGGGACACGGCGGTCTACCGCACCCCCGAGGACGCGTGGGGTCTCGAGGTCTGGCGCGACGATCTGCCCGACGATATCGTCGAGCGTTCGCTCCGCGGCTACGACGCCTTCTACTCCGCCCTCGATGAGCTGTACCGTGCGCTCGCGGGCCGGTACGGTCGCTTCCTGGTCCTCGATCTTCACTCGTACAATCACCGCCGGGATGGTATGGCCCGACCGCCGCTGGACCCGCGAAAGAACCCGCAGGTCAACGTCGGCACGGGCACGATGAGCGATCGCGGCCGCTGGGCCCGCCTGATCGAGCGGTTTATGGACGACCTGGCGGCGTACGATTTTCCGGGCGGCAGGCTGGACGTGCGGGAGAACGTTCGTTTCCGGGGCGGCGCCAGCGCCGCCTGGACCCACCGCGCCTTTCCGGACGAAGCGTGCGTGCTGTCCCTCGAGGTCAAGAAGTTCTTCATGGACGAGTGGACGGGCGAGCTGGACGCGGCGCTGTTTGATGCGGTCGGGAAAGCCCTGGGGGCCGCACTTGCCGGCGCCCTCGCCGAACTGGAGCGCGCGTGAAGCCCCCCGAGGCCAAGATGGTATCGGAGAGTTTCGTTCGGGTCATCCGCCAGCGACTGGCCGAGGGCAAGCAGGTGCGTCGGTCCCTGCCGGTGTGGGGCCGGTTGGCGGTGGACCGACCCTTGCCTTTCCTCTGCGTGTACCGGCGCCCGGGTCGGACCCGGGATCGCGCCACCTGCCGGCTCGTCACCAGCGAGGCGTCGTACCTGATCTGCTCCGCCGAGCGGAGGCAGCGAGAGGGAGTCGGCCGACTCGTGTCCGCGGTGGCCGAAACCCTGGCCGAGGAGTTCGGGAGCTTCATGATCCTGGAACTCTGGGCCGGGAACCGTCCCGAAGGGTCCGAGGCGGTCACGACGGGTTCGCTGCACCCCGCCTTCAGGATCCTGGCGCCGCGGGAGAACGGGCACGAGGCGTTGACGGACGGTTTCGAGGAGGCCCTCCGGCGCATCAAGCTCGGCCGTCGGAGAGCGACGGCCGCCATCGTCGAGAGCGCGCGGCGGTGGCCGCGCGGGCTGCCGCCCGTCATGCCGATCGACGAGACCGCGCGGCTCGGCTGTGTGGTGTACGGCCTCGAGGTCGCGCCCGTGTACCTCGACCCGGAGAACGGCGACACCTATCCCCGGGTGCTGAACGAGCTGCGCCGCAAGCTGTCGATCGCCCTCCGGCGGTTCTTCTACGAGTTCGCCAGGTCGTCCACCACGGCGGATCCGGCGCACTTCCATGTCCTCGGTCGGAGGGCCGTGGTCAACGCCGTCTGGGAAGCGGACGAAATGCTCGCAGAGACCTCGGAGGCGTTCGAATTGCTCCTCCAGTTGACGCCCGTCAACGGCGAGCAGGCCTGGCACCAGTTCGAGCGGAGCCGATTCCAGCGCATGCCCGCCTTCCACTATCGCCCGCAGCTCGCCGATCCCGTCGCTCTCAAGCGCCGTCTCTTCGCGGCGCCCGTCGAGCGGATCGAGGATCCGGCCCTGGCGCTCGTCTTCCGCCAGCGGCTGGTCGAGATCGACCGCCAGATCACCATGCTCCAGGAGCGCAACACCAGCCGCTTCCTTCACGAGAGCATCCAGCTCTTCGGCGGCGTCGACGACGACCTCCACACGCTCGCGGTCGAGCTGCTCGAGTGCATTCCCCCGCGCAGCCGCGAAGGGCCCGGCGCCGGTCATGTCGACGCCGCGGACTTCGCGCAGCGCGCTCGCGAGGAGATCGCCTACCTGCGGTCGCAATGGCCGGAGGTGACGGCCGAGGTCGAAGTGCGCCCCGACGTCGCCGGTCTGCTCGTCTCGCGCGGCAACCTCCTGGTGAGCTCGCAATCCCGCATACCGGCTTCGCGGGTCGAGGCGCTGGTCCAGCACGAGGTCGGGACCCACGTGCTCACCTATCACAACGGGAAAGCGCAGAGGCTGCGTCTCCTTTCCGCCGGGTTCGCCGGCTACGACGCCCTCCAGGAGGGCCTGGCGGTACTGGCCGAGTATCTGGCCGGCGGCCTCAGCCGGCCCCGGCTGCGCCTGCTGGCGGGAAGGGTCGTGGCGGCGCGGTGTCTACTCGAAGGCGCCTCCTTCCTCGACACGTTCCGCGTGCTACGGCGGACACACGGTTTCCCGAACCGGACAGCGTTCACGGTGACCATGCGCACCTATCGCAGCGGCGGCCTGACGAAGGATTCCGTGTATTTGCTCGGCTTGCGGCAGATTCTCGATTATGTTGGCGGGGGGGGCGAACTGGCCCCCCTGTTCGTCGGCAAGATAGCGATAGAGCACATACCGATCGTCCGCGAACTGACATGGCGCAACGTGCTGGTGCCGCCGCCGTTGGTACCGCGCTACATGCATCAGCCCGATTCGCTGGCGCGTCTCGCACGCCTGCATCGAGGCGTAAGAGTCGTGGACCTATTGAAGGGATGAGGATATGAAAATCGGGTTCCTGGTCAACGACGTGAATACCGAAAAGGTCGGATTCACGACCGTGCGTCTCGCCTGCGAGGCGGTCAACCTGGGTCACGAGGTGTTCTACTTCGGGGTCGGCGATCTCGCCTACGATTCCGACGAATGCGTCCGGGCCCGGGTCCGCACCTTTCCCGGGAAAAAGTACGGCACGCATACCAGTTTCTTCAAGGATCTCCACGGCGGCAAGGGTCTCAACGAGCGCATCACCGTCGATGATCTCGACGTCCTGATGCTGCGCAACGTGCCGTCGGACGATATCATCAGCCGGTCGTGGGCGGCCACCGTCGCGACCGAATTCGGCCGTCTCGCCATGCGGCGCGGCGTCATCGTGGTCAACGATCCCAACGGCCTGTCCAAGGCGGGGTCGAAGATGTATCTGCAGCTCTTCCCGGAGGAGGTCCGGCCGCGCACGCTGATCACACGGGACAACAGCGAGATCAAGGCGTTCGCCAAGGAGATGGGGACGATCGTTCTCAAGCCGCTGCAGGGGTCCGGGGGCGCCAGCGTTTTCCTGGTGCGGCCGGACGACATACCGAACCTCAACCAGATGATCGATGCCGTCAGCCGGGACGGCTTCGTGATCGCCCAGGAGTACCTGCCGGCGGCGGCGAAGGGCGACGTCCGCCTGTTCATGATGAACGGCCGGCCGTTCAGGGTGAAGGGGAAGTATGCGGCCTTCAGACGGGTGCGAACCGGCGGCGACATGCGCTCGAACATCCACGCCGGCGGCAAGCTGGCGGCGGCCACGATCACCGACGAGGTCCTGCGCATCGCCGAGATCGTGCGCCCGAAGCTGGTCCAGGACGGGATGTTCCTGACCGGCCTCGATGTCGTCGGCGACAAGCTGATGGAGATCAACGTCTTCAGCCCGGGCGGTCTCGGCAGCGCGCAGAAGTTCACGAAGGTGAACTTCTGTCGTTACGTCATCGAGGCGCTGCAGCGCAAGGTCGACTACATGGAGTTCTACGGGCGCAACTTCGACAACGATGAGATGTCGACACTCTGAGCGGCGCCGGCATGCGCAGGTCAGACATCTTGCGTAGCCGGATGACTCGCTCCCCTGTCCGGTAGACACCGGGACACGCCGGCTGCCTCGGGGTCCTGGTGAGTCCTACCTCACGAACCCATCATCCACATCATCTCGCCCCATCATCCTCAGCCGCCGCAGCATGTCGCGCACGTCGCGGATCCCGCCGATGCCCATCCACACGGTGACGAACACCGCCAGGCCGGCCTGGATCATCACGTAGACTCTCCAGAAGCCCTCCCACCACGCGTCGTCGACCGGGTTGGCCAGGTTGTGGACCGTGCCGATCACGAAGAAGGCGAACCAGCCCAGGGTCCAGACGTAGGTCGCCAGGTAGATCGTGCGGTCGCCGCGGGAAAACTCCTTGCCCATGCCGAGCATGCGCCAGCCGCGGGCGGGCGCGGGCAACTCGCGCTCGTGGTCGTCCCGCACCTGCCACTTGCCGCGGTGCAGCAGCCGGTCCAGGTCTGGCGGCTCCTGCCGGCTCAGCAGCGAACCGACCACGTAGGCCAGGAACGCCCCGCCCATGCTGATGGCCGTCATCACCTGCCCGTTGATCGGGAAGTCGTCGGTGACCTGCTGCAGCACGATGCCCGACACGGCGATGCCAGAACCGATGACCAGCGCCGCCCAGGCGCCCGCCGCCGTCCCGCGCCGCCAATAGAGTCCGCCGATGATCACCGCGCCCGCGCCGCCGGTGAAGATCGCGCCAGTGATGGCGAAGAACATGAAGATGTAGTCGGTCTGGGTGAAAAGCAGCGAGAACAGGAGGATGAACGCCGCCACGCCCGCGATGGACAGGCGCAGCAGCCGCAGGTGCAGCCGCGGCGACAGGGGCGTCCGGCGGAAGGGCATCACCACGTCCTGGATGAAGATGCTGCCCCACGAGTGCAGGTACGCCTGGTGGGTGGAGACGAAGGCCATGAGCATCACGGCGGCGAAGGCGCCCAGCAGGCCCGGCGGCAGCAGTCGCACCAGCACCAGGGGGATGCGCAGCTGGCTGGCGATGGCGTCGGTCTCGGCGCCGGCCAGCCCGGTCTCGACCGCGGCGCGCAGCCCGGCGAAGTCGACATTGTGCATCACCGTGTAGGCGACGATCGGCACGAACATCAGCGCCAGGTTCTGGGGGAAGCCGCGCCACATGCTCAGGGCCGAGCCCATCTTGGCCTCGTGGGCGTCGCGGGCCGAGGCGTTGTAGCCCTGGGTGCCCTGCCACGAGAGCGGTCCGTAGACCACGATCGCCACGCCGATCAGGAAGAACCAGAAGTTGAAATCCTCCACGTGGCCGGTCTTGAAGGGGTTGATGAGGCTGGCGTCCTGGGGCGCCGCGCCCAGCGACGCGTAGATCTGGTCCCACGACACCTGCGTCATCAGATACAGCACCAGCCACAGAAAGACCGCGTTCACGAAAAGACCCTGGAGGAAGTTGGTGATGATCACCACCACCTGGCCGCCCACGTAGACGAAGAAGAGCGACAGGCCGACCAGCAGCGCCATCGTCACAGCGTAGGTGGGCAGGCCGAACACCGTGTCGGGCAGGCCGCAGTAGTGGATGAAGAAGCGCGCGCCCACCGACGGGAAGATGCCGAAGTTGATGATGCCGCTGATCCAGGCCAGCAGCCCCGCGAAGATGCGGAAGCGGCGCGAGTAGCGCCGCTCGAAGAACTCGGCCAGGGTCAGGCAGCGCGTCTCGCGGAAGCGGTACACCACCCAGCCCGACACCGCGATCACCATCACCACCACACTCATGGTCAGGCCCCACCACGACATGGAGAAGCCCGCCACGTAGTTCATCTCGAGGTTGGCGACGATGGTGATGGCACCCAGGCCGGCCAGGCCCGTCGAGACCGTCAGCACGTAGCGCCCGGCCGTGCGTCCTGCGGCCAGGAAGTCGGCCACGCCGCGCATGGTGCCGCGGCTGAACCACAGGCCGGAGAGCATCACCGCCAGGGCGGCGACGACGAAGCACCAGTCGAGGAGGGTCATGGTCATCGGGGACGCTCCGCGTCGTCGGTCCACCACAGCCTGCCGGTCTGGTCGATCGCGAGGGCGCCGCGGCCGGTCACGCGTGTCGTGGCCGAGAACGAATCGGCCGCGGCGGATATGTGCGGCGGCCACGCGAACCAGCTCGTATCCAGCGCGACGCGGTCCAGATCCAGCTTCAGGCGGAAGGGCGTGAACGCACCCTTTGCGGCGTGATGGTCGCGCTGGGCGTAGTAGACCTGCCGCAGCGCCCAGCCGGCGCGTTCGACGCGGTCGGGCACCACGCGTTCGGAGTCCGCGGCGATGCTCAGGTCCTCGAACTCCATGATGCCCCACATTTCGGGATAGTGCATGTCGATCAGACCCTGGGGCGACCACACCCAGTTGTCCTCGGGCAGGTCCAGCTTGCGGTAGCCGTCGGGTCCGGCCTCGACCGCCCACTGCACCCGCGAGAAGTTCAGGCGCCAGCGGTCGCCGTCCCTCGGGGGACACGGGACGCCGGCCCGCTCGGCCAGCGCGGCCCAGGGAATGGCGATCTCCACGGTCCAACCGGCATCCAGGTCGCCGGGACGGTTCAGGGTGCCCCGGACCGCGACGGCCGTGCACAGGCCGGCGATGTCCCAAGCGTGCACCGCCGGGCCGCCGTCGCGGTAGGGCCGCTCCAGGAAGAGGTCCCAGACGGTGTTCAGGGCGTTGATCTCCAGCTCGAAGTAGTCGTGGGTGTCGCCGTCGGGGTCGATGAAGACCTCGAAGTCGTTGTCGTGGTAGATGATCGCGTCGTGCTCGACGAGCGTGGCCCAGACGTGGGGCTCCTGCAGCTCGGCGCCGATGTACAGCGCCTCGTCGTCCCACAGCATGCGGAAGCGTGTACCCAGGTGTGGGGCGGGACACAGATCGCCCTGGATGTCCACGAACGGTTCCGACCAGCGGTCGTTCCAGGCCAGCTCGTCCATCACGCCGTCGATGCGCACCTCGAGGTTGGTGCGCAGGCAGAGGTAGCCGCGCGGCGCGAAGGCGATCTGCGGGCGCGGCAGGGGAGCGGCGGCGGCGAGGCCGGTCGTGCAGATGACGAGGACTAGGGCGAGCAACGGGGCGGCGAGACGCATGTCGATCCTTTCCGTCCGGAGTGCTCCGGCAGGACTGGGTGTCTCGGGCATGATATCTGTGATAGGATCCGTCACCAAGGAACAAACCGGAACGACAGCGATCCGTTCCTCACCCGACATGCCGACCGGGAGTTCGCCCGCCGTTGACAGCGAAGCGCAGAGCAGACAAGTGCCGTCCATCGAAACCACCGGCACACGGCAGCCGCCGCGGCGACTTCGCCGGCCAGGCCCTGCTGATCCCGCTCGTGCTGTCCGCGCTGGCCCTGCGCGCCGTCCTGGCCCTGGGGAACCGGTTTCCCAGCGTGGACGGCGTGTTCTACATGGACCAGGCCCGCCGTTTGCTGACCGGGGGCGAGCTGATCTTCAGCACCTTTCCCCCGGGCTGGCCCCTGCTGTTCACGGGCCCGCTGTTTCTGCTCGGGGTGGACGATCCGATCGCCCCCCTGCGCGCGGCCCAGCTCGTCAACGTCGTCCTGGGGACCGCGTTCGGGGGATTGGTCTGGAGTGTCCTGCGTCCCGAGGCCGGCCGCTGGATCGCGACCGCGGGGGCCGCCGTGGCCCTTTTCCTGCCCCGGCTCATCATGGCCTCCACGGGCGACATGTCCGACGTGACCTACGCCTGCGTCATCGCGGTCTGCTGGTTGCTTGACCACAGGGGGGCGTCGCTCGCGACCGGGCTGCTGCTCGGCTACGCCTACCTGATCCGGCCCGAGGCGCTGTTGATCGCCGCCGGTCTCGCGGTCCTGCATCTCGTCGAGGAGCGCCGCGTTCCCTGGCGCCTGCTGCTGGGCTTCGCCGTCCTGTCGCTGCCGTATGTCCTGTTCATCCACGCGGAGACGGGACGGTGGAGCCTGTCCAGCAAGGCCGTCGTCCTGGACAGGACGCTGCGCGAGCATCCGGGCGCGGCATACCAGTCGATGATCCTCGACAACCTGCGGCTCCATCTGTTCAACCTCGTCCGTCTGCTGGGCCTGCCGCTCGTCGCGTTGGCCCTGACCGGCGCCGTGACGCGCCCCGGGCGCTGGTTGCTCTACCTCGTCCCGGGTCTCTTGCCCCCGCTGTTCAGCATCGCCATGGTGCCCCGTTTCTGGCTCCCGATGGTGCCTTTCGTCCTGCTGGGCGCCGTGCTGGGGGGGCGGTGGTTGCTGAGCCGCCTCTTCGCCCGCCGCCGGAGCCTCGGCGCGGCCGCGCTCGCCGCCCTGGCCGCGACGGGCGTGCTCGTCGCCAGCCTGGACGACATCCCGGAGATCGGTCGCGTGCATGAAGAATACGCGGGCTTGCGGGACGCCGGGCTCATGCTACGCATGCACGTCGGTCCCGACACGCAGATCGCCGCGTACAAACCGTACGCGAGCTTCTGGGCAGGCTGTCGCCATCTCAGGGTCCCAGCCGACATGAAGGCCGGTGATGTCGTCGCCTATTGCAGGGAAAAGGGAGCGGACTATCTGGTCGTCAACGTCTATATCGCCCTGCATTTTCGTCCGGGGCTGCTCGACCTGCTGGAGTCTCCGCTGCCGGCGGATCTCCGCTCCGAGGTGACCCTGGTCAAGGTGTTCAAGTATCCGCATCGCGACGGGGACAACACGGCCGTCTATCGCATCGAACCGCGTCCCTGAATCGTGAAGGCCCGCGAAACGTCCCGAGCCGGAAGGTCCACATGATCTCTCGACGCGATTTTCTCAAGACGGCCGCCGCGGGTTCCGCCGTTCTCGGTACCGCGGCCCTGGGCCTCGAACCGGATCCGTCCGGCGTGGAGCGGCCGCCCGCCGACGGACCGCTCGTGGTCTCCACCTGGGAGTTCGGCGCCGTGGCCAACGAGGCCGCCTGGACGAAGCTCCTGGACGGTGCGCCGGCCCTCGACGCCGTGATCGCCGGCGTGGCCGTGGCCGAGGCCGATCCCGCGAACCATTACGTCGGCCTGGGCGGCTATCCCGACCGCGACGGCAACGTGACTCTCGACGCCAGCGTCATGGACCACCGCGGCGACGCCGGCGCGGTGGCCGGCCTGCGCGACGTGGTCCACGCGGCGGCGGTGGCCCGCGCGGTCATGGAGCGCACGCCCCACGTGATGCTGGTCGGGGAGGGGGCGCGACGTTTCGCCCTGGACGAGGGTTTCCCGCGGCAGGACCTGCTGACGCCCGAGGCTGAGGCCGCCTGGCGCAAGTGGCTGGACGAGGACGGGACTCACCGACCGCGGATCAACGCCGAATCCCACGACACCATCGGCATGCTCGCAATCGACGCGCGCGGCGACCTGTCGGGCGCCTGCACCACCAGCGGCCTGAAGTGGAAGATGCGGGGGCGCGTCGGCGACTCGCCCATCATCGGCGCCGCGCTGTACGTGGACGACCGGATCGGCGCGGCCTGCGCCACGGGCCTGGGCGAGGCCGTCATCAAGACCTGCGGCTCGTTCCTGGTGGTGGAGAACATGCGGCGTGGGATGGGGCCGCCCGAGGCCTGCCGCGATGCCCTGCAGAGGATCGCCGACACGAATCCCGACGCCGCCGACATCCAGGTGGGGTACATCGCGATGACCCGCGACGGGCGCGTAGGCGGTTGCGCGCTGCAGGCGGGGTTCAGCTTCGCGGTGCGCGGCGCGGACGGGGGCCGGACGGTCGTCGCACCGAGCTTTTTCTAGCTTCGCAGCTGCTCGCCGATGGGCAGCTCGCGAATGCGAAGTCCCGTGGCGGCGAAGACGGCGTTGCACACTGCCGGCGCCGTCGGCGGCATGACCGGCTCGCCCACGCCCCCCATCTCGCCGTCGCTGTCGAGGATGTGGGTTTCCACGACCGGCATCTCGTGCATGCGCAGCGGTTCGTAGTCGTCGAAGTTGCCCTGGGCGATGCGGCCGCGGTCGAGCGTGATGCGCTCGCGCAGGGCGATGCTCAGTCCCATGGCCACGCCCCCCTCCATCTGGGCGCGCACCGCGTTCGGATTGACCGCCGTGCCGCAGTCGATGACGCTGACCACCCGGTGCACCCGCAGCAGGCCGCCGTCCACCGAGACCTCGGCCACCTGCGCCGCGAAGCTGCCGAAGCAGGCGTGGCAGGCGAAGCCCAGCGCGCGTCCCGAACGTGACGGGCGCGGCCAGCCCGACCGCGCGGCCGTCTCTGTGACGACGCGGCGCAGGCGGGAGTCGGCGGGCAGGACGTCCAACCGGAACTCCACCGGGTCGCGGCCGGCGGCGGCCGCCAACTCGTCCAGGAAGCACTCGTTGGCCAACGCGTTCTGGCAGTCGTAGACCGAGCGCAGCCAGCCCAGCGGCACCGTGCCGGGCACGGGCACGTGCGCGGCGCGGAAGTTCTCCGGTCTGTACTGCGTGTCGGCCACGCCGCGCAGGGCGCCCTCGTCGGCGCCGCCCCGGGTCGCGCCCGGGTAGTGCTGCTCCACGATCGACGGCGTGACGATCTTGTGCGACCAGGCGATAAGGCGCCCGTCCGCGTCGAGGCCGGCCGCCTGGCGGTGGATGCTCGCGGGACGGTAGAACTCGTGGCGCATCTCGTCCTCGCGCGACCAGACCACCTGCACCGGCGCGCCGATCTCCCGCGAGACGCGCGCGCCCTCGACGATGTAGTCGGTCATCAGGCGGCGCCCGAAGGCGCTGCCCGCGTAGGTGGACTTCATGCGCACGTTGGCGAAGGGCAGGCCGAGGGCGCGGGAGACGTCGCGCGCCACCCAGACCGGCGCCTGGGTGGGGCCTTCCACGTCGCAGACGCCGTCGTGGGCGTGGACCACGCAGCTCGATGGCTCCATGACGGCGTGCGCGACCATGGGCAGCCGGTACTCGGCGCGCATCACCCGGGCCGCGGTGGCGAGGCCCGCCTCGACGTCGCCGTCGTCGCGCGTGACGAAGCCGGGCTGTTCCGCCCGTTCCTCCAGGCGTTGCCAGAAGATCGCCTCGTCGAGCTCGGGATCGTCCCCGCCCCGCCAGTCGACGCGCAGCGCGTCGCGCCCGCGCAAGGCGCTCCAGGTGTTCTCGGCCACCACGGCCACGCGATCCTCCAGGCGGACGATCCGCCGCACGCCGGGCACGGCGAGCGCGGGGGCGTCGTCCACCTCGCCCACCTCGCCGCCGGACCAGGGACAACGGGCGAAGGCGGCCCTGAGCAGACCGGGGCGGGCCAGGTCGGAGCCGAACACGGCCCGGCCCGTGACCTTGTCGGGAACGTCGCGTCGGGGAGCCTCGCGACCGACGATGCTGTACTGCGCCTCGTCCTTGAGCGCCGGCTCCGCGGGGACGGGCAGCTGCGAGGCCTCGGCGACCAGTTCCCCGTAGGCCAGACGGCGACCGGTGGCCGCCTGCACCACCGCGCCTTCCGTGGCGCGGCAGTCGGCGGGTGCGGCGCCCAATCGGGCCGCACCGGCGGTGACGAGCATCTCCCGCGCGGCGGCGGCCGCCCGGCGCAGGGGCAGCCAGCTCTCGCGCATGCTGCTGCTGCCGCCGGTGACGTTATTGCCGTACTTGCTCTCCCAGATCGGCACCTCCACGTCGACCGCGTCGGTGGCCACGCAGAGCTCCTCCGCCACCACCATGGCCAGCGAGGTCATCGCCCCCTGCCCGAGCTCGTTCCAGGTGAACTGCATGGTCACGCGGCCGTCCGCTCCCACGGCCACGAGCACGTTCGGTTCCAGCGCATCCCCGCCCGCGGCGATGACGCCGCGCCACGGCACCGCGGCGCCGAGGACCAGCGCGCCCGTGGCCAGGGAGGTATCGCGCAGGAAGCGGCGTCGGCTCAGGTTCACCGGTCCGTTCATGGCTTGCTCCTCTCCGCCGCCAGGTGCACGGCTGCGCGGATGCGCTGGTAGGTGCCGCAGCGGCAGATCATGTCCGACATCGACCGGTCGATATCCTCGTCGGTGGGCTCGGGCGCCGCACGCAGCAGTGACACGGCCTGCAGGATGTGTCCCGGCTGGCAGAAGCCGCATTGCGGGACCTCCCGCTCGATCCAGGCCTGCTGTACCGGGTGGCTGCCGTCGGGGGAGAGCCCCTCGATCGTCGTCACCTCGGCGTCGCCGACGTCGGCCGGCGTCAAGGCGCACGAACGCACGGCCTCGTTGCCCAGCAGCACGGTGCAGGCGCCGCATTCGGCGATGCCGCAGCCGTACTTGACGCCGTGCAGGCCGAGCTCGTCGCGCAGGACCCACAGCAGGGGCGTGTCCGGTTCCACGTCCACCGTGTGGACGCGTCCGTTCACCCTGAGCGCGTATGTCGCCATCTCTCACTCCTCGGTCGTGGTGGCGGAACGGACGTATCGGTCGAACCATTCCAGCGTTTCCCGCGCGAGCAGGATCTGGTTGTCGGTGCGGCGCACGCCGTGGCCCTCCTCGGCGAAGCGCAGCAGGCGCGAGGGCACGCCCCGGGCCTGCAGCGCCGAGAACCAGCTCTCCGCCTGGCCGACGAGGCAGCGGTAGTCGCGCAGGCCGTGGCTGATCAGCGTCGGCGTGGTCACGGAGCCGGCGTGGTGCAGGGGTGAAGCGTCGCGGTAATAGTCGCGCGCCTGCTCTTCCCAGGGCCGCCCGCCGCAGGACCATTCGGGGGGCCACTTCTCGTCGGTGGTGCCCCAGAAGGAGGCCAGGTCGCTGAGCATCCGGTCCATGCTCGCCGCCTTGAAGCGGTCCGTCTGCGTGGTCAGCCAGGCGGCCATGTAGCCGCCGTAGCTGCCGCCGGTCACGGCCAGCCGCTGGGGATCGGCCCAGCCGCCGGCCACGGCCCAGTCCACGCAGCCCAGCAGGTCCCGGGCCGGGGCGCCCTGCCAGTCGCCCCGCACGGCGCGCCGGAACTCGGCGCCGTAGCCGCTGCTGCCGGTGGGGTTGGCGATCAGCACCGCGTAGCCGGCCTCGGCCAGGATGTGGAAGTCGTGCTGCCACCAGCCGCCGTACATCCATTCGGGCCCGCCGTGGATGCTCAGCACCGTCGGCGCCCGATCGCCCCGCCGCCAGCCTTCGGGCAGGAAGTACCAGCCGTTGATGGTGCGTCCCTCCACCAGGGTGGCGAAGGGGTGGGGTTCGAAGAGCTTGACGTCGCCGTACCAGGCGGCGTTGGGATCGATGATCTTCTCGAGACGGCCGGTCCCGGTGCCGAGCAGCGACACCTCGTAGACGGCGCTCGGCGTGAGCATGTCCTGTCCGCCGAGGACCATGCGCCCGCCGCCGAAATCCACCTGCCAGAAGTCGTGTGCGGTGCGGGTCAGCGGCTGCGCGCGGCCGGCGGCGAAGATGTCGATGCAGCCGCGGTTGAAGGCCGCGAAGTAGAACTGTCCGTCCGCGTGCCAGAATTGCCAGATGAACTCGGAAAAGCCCACGGCCTTGCGGTCGAGGATGCGCGTGTCGCCGAGGGCGGGATCGATGATCGCGATGACGGCCTCGTCGACTTCGTACAGGGGCTCGTCGGTGCGCAGGTAGGCGATGCGCCCGTCGGGCAGCCAGATGGGGGACGTGTCCGCCGCGGGATTCGTGGTGAGCGCGCGCGGCTCGCCGCCGTCGCGCCCGACAACGAACAGGTCCTGGTTCAGGTTGCGGCCCATGTCCGCCCGGCGCTTGGCCGCGAAGACGAGCTCGCGCCCGGCGGGCGACCAGGAGAAGGCGTGCAGGTCGAGGGGCGCGTCCACGACGCGTCGCACGGACCCGGTCGCCAACTCGCAGACGTGGAGCTGGGACAGCCGGCCCTCGCGGTAGCCGCGGTTCAGGTGCCGGTAGCCCAGATCGTCCGCGACGATCACCCCGTCGTTGCCGCGATACACGCCCACGGGTGCGTCGCTGAGCCAGGCCACGTGTGTGCCGTCCGGCGACCACTGCAGCGCGCCGCCCAGCGCGGGGTGCGTACAGACCACGCGCCGCTGCGCGCCCGACACCACCAGCAGGGAAACGCCGTCGGCGCCGTGCTGCAGGCAGGCGAGGCGCCCGCCGTCGGGGGCGTACACGGCGCCGTCGATCTTCTCCTCGGCGCGGAAGAGCACGCGGTCTTCGCCGGTGGCCATCTCGCGCAGATGGATGTCCGTGCGTGGGGGACCGCCCGCGGGGTCCGGCGTCGTCAGGCTGTAGAGCAGCCGGTCGCCGTCGGGGGATAGATCGACCAGCCCGGCCCGCGAGATGGCGGCGAGATCCCCGGGAAGCAAGGCCGCGGCGGGACGAAAGCCCGCCGCGGCCAGTACGATCAGCAGGAACACTGGGAGAGAACGTCGGCTCATGTCGCGCCTTCCGTCATTTTATCGCGTAGCAGATGACCTCCATGGGCGCGGGCTCCTCGTCCCCGGAGAGCAACGGGCCCGCTCCCGGCGCCTGCAGGGAGACTAACCCGTCCATGAATCCCTTGACCAGCACCAACCTGTCCGCGCCAGCGAACATGATGCCGTCCTTGACGCCGTCGCCCTCGATGGGCAGCTGCACCTGCTTGACGAAGACGCCGTCCTGGTCGAAGACGTCGTACATCACGACCATGCCCTCGGGGGGATCGCGGAAGCCCCGGCTGCTCAGGACCCAGAGATTGCCGTCCTTGTCGAGCATCAGGCTGTTGATGTCCTCGTCGAGCTCCGAGACGGAACGCTCCACGGGGAAGGGGACGCGGCTGAGCTGGGCCTCGAGGATGCCGTCGACCAGCGCCTTCTCGTCATCGGTGCGCTGCCAGGGCTCGTACTCCCGCTCGATCACGCGCACCAGGGTGCCGGCGTCGTCGTAGACGTCGATCCGGTACTGCTCGCGGTACGCCGCGACGAAGACCCGGCCGTCCTCGGCCAGGATCCACTTGCGGAACTGGGGGAAGTACTGCTCGGCCTCGACGATGTTCAGGTGCGCGAACTCGTACTTCTTGGGGTCGTTGAGGAAGGACAGGTTCAGGGTGCCGTCCGCGTTGTAGCTGCGGATGAAGTGGTCGCGGATCTGGTATCCCTCCGTCTGGTTGATGGTGCTGTAGACGCCGCCGAGCACCAGGTGCCCGCCGGCGCTCTGCACGTCGCTCAGGGAAAGGAAGCCGCCCAGGGTAGGGTCGTCGCCGCCCGGCACGAAGGTCTCGGCGGGATTGTCCTCGAGATCCACGCAGATGATCTGGCCCGGGAAGGCCTGCACCAGGCCCAGGGTGCCGTCGGGCATCAGGAGCATGTCGATGGGGATGCGCACCTCGCCCGGTCCCTCCCCCTCGCGGCTCAACGTATGCGAGAACTCGCCGTCGGGCGTGAAGACGGAGACCTGCGAGAGCTGCGTGTCCAGCAGGTAGACGTTGCCCTCGTCGTCCGCCACCACGCGCGTGATCAGGCCGAAGATGTTCTCCTCGTCGTCCGCGCCGCCGACGCGCCAGAGCTCCTCCAGCTGCAGGGATTCCACGCCGTCCCGCGGTTCGGCGCCGTTGCGCACGTGGACCACGCCGTCGATCGTGGCCTCTTCGGCCGCGAGCGACGGGGGCGCGGCGAGCGCACAGAGGATTGCGCACAACAGTGAAGATCGCTTGCTCATGCTCGTCTCCTTGTATGGGAATGGTTGCGGTGTCGTAGTACGGTGCTCCGTCGCGATGGTTGCTCCTCGGCGGGGAGATGTCAATTGAACACGCCCGCGCAACCCCCGGGACCGTGGATGCGTATGCTCCATGTTCAGCGCGAACCCACTCCGTATCCGATGACGAGAGGCGAGATCATGAATTTCTGCACAGGTCGTGCGCTGGTCGCATCGTCGATCTTGACGCTCCTGGCCGCGGCCGCGGCCGCCGGCGAGTTCACCGAGAGGTACGACCTGAACGCGCACGAGTTGCGGGTCGTCAACCTGATCGGCAGGATCGTCCTCGAACCCGCCGACGGCGACCGCTTCGCGGTGGAAGTCCGCGTGCGGGGCGACGACGCCTCGCGCGAACACATCGAGATAGAGGTCGACGAGGGGCGCGAAGCGTTGGTGCGCGTGGTCTTCCCGGTCGGCCGGGAGCGCCGCTACGTCTATCCGCCGCTCGGCCGCGGCAAGTCCACCATCACCTTCGACAACGACGGCGACGCCGCGAGCAGCTGGTTCGGCAAGGTCGTCAGGGGGTTCAAGGGCGACAAGATCACCGTGGCCGGCCGCGGCAAGGGCCTCGAGGTCTGGGCCGACGTGACGGTCCGCGTGCCGCGCGACCGCGCGGCCGACGTGCGCCTCGGCGTGGGCGAGATAGAGGCCGAGGGGGTCGCCGGCGACCTGGTGCTGGACATCAACAGCGGGCCGGTGTCCGCCAGGCGGATCCGCGGCTCAGTGCTCGGCGATACGGGCAGCGGCAGCGTCGATTTTTCGGACATCGAGGGCAACGTCGACGCCGACACCGGCAGCGGCGGCGTGACCATCGCCCGCTGCCGCGGCGACCGCATCCACGCCGATACGGGCAGCGGCTCCGTGCACGTCGAGGACGTCGAGTGCGGCAAGCTGCACATCGATACGGGCAGCGGCGGCGTTACGGCGGCGCGCGTCAAGACCGACGCCGCCCACATCGACACCGGCAGCGGCAGGGTCAAGCTCCAGCTGCTGCGCATGGGCCGCGGCAAGTTCATCGTCGACACCGGCAGCGGCGGCATCGACCTGGTCCTGCCGCGGGGCGCGTCGGCCGAGGTGACGGCCGACACGGGCAGCGGCGGCATCACCGTGGACCTGCCCGGCGTGGAGACCGGCCGCAAGAAGCGCGACGAGCTGCGCTTCACCATCGGCGACGGCGACGCGCGCGTGATCCTCGACACCGGCAGCGGCGGCATCCGTATCAGCATGAAGTGAGAGGGCGGCGTCGTTGTGCCGGTCACCAACCGGTCATCACGGTCGGGGCCGGCTTCATCGCGGGTGATCGCGGCCGCCGTGGGCCATGATCTCGTTCTCGAGGCGTTCGAGGATCACGGGGTCGTCGGCGAAGCCGAACAGGCGGCGCGCGCCGCGGCCGAGGGCGAGGATCTGCGTCGTGTATTCGCGGCAGTGCTTGCACATCATGAGGTGGAACCTCATCTCGAGGCGCCGCGGCCACGAGAGCTCCTCGATCTCTCCCGTGGCGACGATATGGGTTACCTGTTTGCAATTCAACACGTTCGGTCACCAGCTCGGTTGGAGGCGCTCGAGACATTCCCGCAAAGCGTTGCGTGCCCGGTAGAGCAGCACTCCCAGATTGGTGCGCGTGACGTCCAGGGTCTTACAGATTTCTTCGCTGTTCATGCCCTCGACCTCCTTCAGGACGAAGGCCAGGCGCTGATTTTCGGGCAGGGGCTCCATGCAGCCCTCGATGTAACGTGAGATCTCGCTGTCGTAGGTGTCGCGGTCCGCTGCCAGCGGTGGACGGGCCCACATGCCGCGCGTGTCGAAACGGCTCTCGACGACCTCGTCGATGTCCTCGCCCCGCTCCTCCTTCTGCGCCGCGCGCCGCATCTCCGACACCTTCCGGTAGAAGATGCCGAACACCCAGGTGCGCACGTGCGAGCGCCCCTCGAAACGCCCCGCGCTCTCGATGAAGGTCTTGAAGGTCTCCTGCGCGACGTCCTCCGCCCGCTCCCGGTTCAGGCCGGCGCCGCGGGCGGCGCGCAGGATGTGCGGGAGATAGGCGTGCACCACGGCCCGGATCGCCTCGCCGTCGCGCGCGCGGATCCTGGCCGCGAAGCCCGGATCGTCGAAGGCTGCCGGTCCTGGTGGTCGGGACATCTCACCCCCTTGTGGAGTATCCAGCAACCGGGCGCGCCGCCGCCGCCCATGCCGGCGTCGAGGGAAGGCGCGCTGCAACAGGGACCCACGATACACGACGAAGCCGGACCTGGAAAGAGGAGAGGGGAGAGGACTATGGATGCGACGAACGCCGGGCACGGCCCGCTCGGCGTCCGGTGCAGAACTCCCCGTCGTGAAACGCGCCCCCGACCAGGAGCCCGTTCTCCTCTGGCAAACTATGTTGTGCCTCGCTCCGATACCCCGTATCCTTGTTGTTCACTTTCGTCATGGCTGGAGGTCGCGTCATGCGCCGGATCGTGTTCTGCTCGTTGTCGTTCATCCTCTTGACTTCGGCCGCCTACGCCGATGGCTGCTTCGTCTGGCGCAGCGAGGACGTGGACATCCGCGAGCCCCGGCAAAAGGCGCTGATCGTCTTCGCTGAGGGTGTCGAGGAGCTGGTCCTGGCCGTGCAGTGCGAGGGGGCTGTCGAGGACTTCGCCTGGCTGGTGCCCCTGCCGTCCGCACCGGAGGTGCGGGTGGTGGAGCTCGAGACCTTCGAGATGCTCAGGCAGGCCACGCGGCTGGCGGACATGGGCCGGTCGTCCCGGTTCGACTTCGCCCGGAGCGCCGAGTCCGGTGACGACGTCAACGTGCTGGACAGAAGGACGGTCGGCATCTACGACATCGCCGTCCTGGAGGGCGGCGCCGGCGGAGGGCTCGTCGCCTGGCTCGCCGAGCAAGGTTTTCGCATCCCGGCCCACGCGACCCCGGTCATCGATAGCTATCTCGACAGGGACTGGGTCTTCGCCGCCATGCGCATCTCCCCGACCGCCGTGAGCGAGGGCGCGCCCCTGGTGGAGAGCCTGGCTGACGGCACGATCCAGCCCGTGATGTTCCGTTTCGCCTGCGACGAGCCCGTCTACCCCCTGCAGATCAGCTCGATCATGCAGCGTCAAGCCGAGGTCCTGCTCTACGTCGTGGCCGAGGACGCCCTGGTGTGTAGCAACACCGAGGCTGTCGACTGGGAGGTCGGCGTCTTCGGGCGGATGGATGCCGACAGGTTCATGATTCCAGACTATCTGGCGCATTACGAGGGGACGAACGTCCTCCGCGACACTACCAGCTACATGACCGAGACCGCCACGCGATACTTCACCGAACGCGACGGCGCGGCTCTCACCAGGCTGAGGGCCACCTTCGCGCCGGATCAGATGATGGACCTCGTCTTCGGCTCCTATCCGGCGATCGAAGAGCTGGCGTCGGATGATCTCGCCCGGCGCATCCAGGCGGCGACCTACCTGGGTGTCCGTCCGTCCCGGGATGCCGTGGCTCCCTTGATGGAGATGATGTGGCGGTCCAATGCGAATCTGATCGACCAGGAGGATGCCCTTCAATTCTATTGGGAGATCGGCTATTACCCCGATCAGGATGTCGTTTCCGCCCTGTGGGCCCTGGGGCGGATCGGTGCCGGCGAGGCGGAGATCGAGGTGACCCGGTGGGCGCAGGGGGACAATCCCAGGTGCGCCCTGGAGGCGTTGGACACGCTGAGGGAGATCGCACCTCAGACCGCCACGGAGATCTGCCTGGAGATCCTGTCGGGCGCCAGGACGCATCTCGTCGATTGCGAGGAAGAAAAGGCGATGATCGCATGGTCGCGGGATTGGCTGATCGCCCACGGCGGTCCCGACGCGACACCAGTCCTCGGTGGCATCGTGAAGGACCGGTACACGCCGTCGGCGTGGGATGACTACGATCCCATGGACCCCGACCCCGGCGTCTGCGCCCTGCTGGCCGCCGCGGCCTGCGGCGACGAGACGGCGCAGGCCGAGTTGTCGGGCAGCATGAAGCGGGCCGCGTTAGGCCTCGGCGCGCCGGACGCGGGTGATCCCGGCCGCCGGGGAAGTACGATCGGCAATTACCCCGCGGACATGGTGCTGGGCGTCGCGATCCTCCACTCCAGATACGGCGCCCGGGGTGCGCCGCTGCGGGCCGTGCAGGAGCATCTTGCGGGCAGGCCCGCCGTGAGGGATTCGCTGCTGCGCCGGGTTGCCCACGATCCCGAGCTGGGTTCCCCGGCGGATGGCCGGCGGGCCGTCTTGCTGTCCAAGGTGGAAACGCTGGACGACCGGGACGTCGACCTGCTGAACGAGATCTGGGATCACGCTCTCGCGCAGCCCAGGTTCATGAGGATGGTATTCAGGGGATCCCACGCGGCGAGCGACACGGTGACCTACAACGTGGATGCCGTCGCGGCGGCCTATGCCCTGGGCACGCATGGCCGCGTGGCGGAACTGCTCGCTTGCTGGCGCGACGTGAGCTGGGACGACGTCGACATGAAAGGCGAGCTGGCGCTGGCCCTCGGCCTGACCGGCGATCCGGCGGGCGCCCCCGCCGTGCTCGAGTACATCCGCACCGTCTGGAATCGCAACGTCGCGGCGCCGTCGCTGGTCTCGGTCCTGGGCAGCATGCCCCCGCCGCCGTACGACTGGCCGCTCGGCGCGTCGCCGGATCTGCGCTATCGGGTCAAGCGGATCACGGGCTTCATCGTCGAGCACGCTTGGGACGAGGTCCCCGCCCTGGTCGAGGACGAGAGCCTGGATCCCCTGCTCCGGACCTTCTGGGCCCTCGATCCGCTGAGCTGGTGGGAAAGCCCCACGGCCCGTTACGTCGAATCGCTGCGGGAGCTGCGTCCCCTGGTCGGTGTGGCGTTGATGCAGAAACGGATCGACTGGAAGATCGAACAGGCCCTGAAGACCCTGTCGCTCCTCGCGGCGCAGTAGAAGAGCGTCGGCGACGCCGCGCGGAGCCCCGACCGCTTGCCCGATTCCATCGGGGCATGGCTGTCCCGGTTTGGACCGGGTGGATTCACCCGCGCGCCGGCGGCTCCGCCTCCCTGCTTCGGGAATCATGATCCACGCCCGATCCCGCCGAGGAGAACCCATGAAGACGACGACCCTGTGCCTCGTGTCGGCCATGCTGCTGATGGGCGGCTGCGGCGAGGAGATCCGCGAGGGGACCGTGGTGCTGCGCGAGGACCTCGAGGGCGCCGAGGCCGTGCTGGGCCTGACGATGACCGACAGTGAGGCCGAGCTGATGCTGGCCGACCTGGCCGAGCAGCGCGACGCCTATCGCGAGCTGCGCGCGGACTCGCCGGCCAACCAGGTGGCTCCCGCGCTGATCTTCGACCCGCGCCCCCTCGGTTTCGCACTCGATATGTCCGACCGCCCTCCGCGGTGGAGCGGGCCGGGCCCGGCCGTGCGCCCCGACGATCTGGAAGAGCTGGCCTTCGCCACCGTCGGCGAGCTGTCGGCCCTGCTGCGGGCGCGACGCGTCACCTCCCTGGAGCTGACGGAAATGTGCCTGTCGCGGCTCCAGCGGTACGGCCCCGAACTGGAATGCGTCGTCTCGCTGACGCCTGAGATCGCCCGCGCCCAGGCCCGCCGCGCCGACGCCGAGCTAGCCGCCGGTCGCTGGCGCGGGCCGCTGCACGGCGTGCCCTACGGCGTGAAGGACCTGCTGGCCGTCGGCGGCACGCGGACCACCTGGGGCGCCGCTCCCTACCGCGACCAGGTGATCGACGACACGGCGACCGTGGTGCGCAGGTTGGAGGATGCCGGCGCGGTGCTGGTCGCCAAGCTCGCCCTGGGCGCCCTGGCCTGGGGCGACGTCTGGTACGGCGGCACCACGCGCAACCCCTGGAACCTCGAACAGGGCAGCAGCGGCTCGTCGGCGGGACCGGGCGCGGCCGTCTCGGCGGGACTGGTGCCCTTCGCCATCGGGACCGAGACCTGGGGCAGCATCGTCTCGCCCTCGACCCGCTGCGGCGTCACCGGCCTGCGCCCCACCTTCGGGCGCGTGAGCCGCGCCGGCGCCATGGCCCTGAGCTGGTCCATGGACAAGATCGGACCCATGGCCCGCTGCGTGGAGGACTGCGCCCTGGTCTTCGACGTGATCCGCGGCGTCGACGGCCGCGACCCGACGCTGATCGATGCGCCGTTCCCCTACGACCCGGACATCGATCTCGCTAGTCTGCGCATCGGCTACCTTGCCGACGATTTCGCGGGGGAGTACGAAGGCCGCGACCTGGACCTGGCCGCGCTGGACGTCCTGCGCGAGCTGGGCGCCGAGCTGATCCCCGTCGCGCTCCCCGGGCGCGACGCCCTGCCCCTGTCGATCATCCTGAGCACCGAGGCCGCGGCCGCCTTCGAGGAGCTGACCCTGAGCGGCCGCGACGACGAGCTGGTGCGCCAGGTGCGCCACGCCTGGTCCAACGTCTTCCGCGCGGCGCGCTTCATCCCCGCGGTGGAGTATGTCCAGGCCAACCGCCTGCGCTCGCTGCTGATCGAGGAGATGGACGATCTCTTCGACGGGATCGACCTCTACGTGGGGCCGTCGTTCGAGGGCCAGGGCCTGCTGATAACCAACCTGACCGGGCATCCCTGCGTCGTCGTGCCCGACGGCTTCCTGGCGGAGAACCAGCCCCATTCGTTCTGCTTCACGGGAGGGCTCTTCGACGAGGCGACGATGCTGGCGGTGGCCAAGGCCTGGCAGGACGCGGCGGGGTGGACGCGCGCGCACCCGCCGCGGTACGTTCCGCGCTAGCCCGGCCTTGACTCCCGCGGGGCCGTACTTGACGTTTGCGGGGTGCGGACCGGCGTCACCGACGTCGATACTTCCACGCCACGGTTTCTGTAGAAAGGGAACGAGATGACGGTCGTCCTGAACGGCACCGGCCTGACCATCGACAAGCTGGAGAGAATCGCGCGCCACGGGGAGCGGGTGGAGCTGCACCCCGACGCCCTCGCGCGCATCAAGGTCTGCCGCGCCATGCTCGAGGAGAAGATCGAGGCCCGCGAGACCATGTACGGCGTCAACACCGGCATCGGCGAGCTCTGCGAGGTGATCCTGGACGACGATCAGGTCGAGGAATTCCAGAAGTACCTCATCTACAACCACGCCGCCGGCATCGGCGATCCCGCGCCCCTGGAGTACGTGCGCGCGGCCATGGCCGGCCGGACCAACGTCCACGCCCACGGCAACTCGGGCTGTCGTCCGGAGATCACGCTCACCCTGATCGAGATGCTCAACAAGGGCGTCACCCCCTACGTCTGCCAGAAGGGGTCGGTGGGCGCCTGCGGCGACCTCGCGCCCATGAGCCAGGTCGCCCTGCTGATGATGGGCGAGGGCAAGGCCTACCACCGGGGCGAACTGTTGCCCGGCCAGGAGGCGCTGGCGCGCGCGGGGATCCCCGTGCCCGGGCTGCGGGCGCGCGACGGCCTGGCGGTCATCAACGGCAGCAACCTGCTGACGGCCATGAGCGCCCTGCACCTGTATGACACCGACCGCCTGCTCAAGCAGGCGGAGATCGCCTGCGCCATGACCCTAGAGTCCCTGCTCGCCAACCTCAAGCCCTACACCGCGAAGATCCACGAAAAAAGAGGTTTCGCCGGCGCGATCAGGAGCGCCGCCGCCATCCGCAAGTGCATCGAGGGCAGCGATCTGCAGACCGGCAAGATGAAGACCAAGGTGCAGGACGCCTATTCCATGCGTTCCAGCCCGCAGGTCATAGGCGCGGCCCACGACGCGGTGCGCTGGGCGCGCGAGCAGGTGGAGACCGAGCTGAACGGCGTGGGCGACAATCCCATCTTCCTGCCCGAGGACGGGGTGGCGCTGACCGGCGCCAACTTCCAGGGCTCGCCGGTCTCGCTGCCCATGGACATGGTGGGCGTGGCGTTGACCATGGTCTGCGTGCTCAGCGAGCGGCGCCTGAACCGTCTGCTGCACCCCGCCCTGAGCGTGGGCCTGCCGGCGTTCCTGACCAAGGGCGCTGGCATGTTCAGCGGCATGATGTTGAGCCAGTACACGGCCGACTCGCTGATCGTGGAGCAGCGGATCCTCTCGGCCCCGGCGTCGATCCAGTCGATCCCCGCCGCCGCCGACCAGGAGGACTTCGTATCCATGGGCATGAACACCGCCATCAAGAACGCCCAGATCATCGACAACGCCTGCGGCATCCTGGGCATCGAGTTCATGGCCGCCGCCCAGGCCCTCGACTTCCGCGACTTCGATAAGGGACGGGGCGTGACCGTGGCCCGCGACGAGGTGCGCAAGCGTGTCGCGTTCCTGGACGTGGACCGTCCCCTGCACACGGATCACACCGCCATGAAGGCGCTGGTGGGTTCGTGGGACATCCTCGAGGCGGTGGAAACGGCGGTGGGTAGTCTGGGTTGAGGCCGTGCCGCGCGCCGAAACACCAGAGGCCGCCCTTCAAGGGGGCGGCCTCCGCATTTGCGGCCGCCGGGGGAACGGAACGACCGCGATTGGGCCGGCCGGATGTGGGGGCGAGCGTCCGCGGTCCGCTCGC
This sequence comes from bacterium, assembly GCA_018814885.1. Lineage (NCBI taxonomy): Bacteria > bacterium. The sequence goes on from JAHIYU010000040.1 coordinate 38,757, forward strand.
CGTCCGGCCGGGTGAGTTGCCCGGAGTTCGTTCCGGGCCGCCCCGCACGTCAGTGCAGGGCCGTTAAGAAGCGCCCCCAGCGCGGGCGCCAGTGGCGGTCGCGGTCCACCGACGCGAGGATCGCGGTGACGTGTCCGGTGACATTCTCGACCGGCACGAAGCCGAAGAAACGCGAATCGAAGCTGTGGTCGCGGTTGTCGCCGGAGACGAAGACGTGTCCTGCGGGTACGGTCACGGGGCCGAAGTCCCGGGCGATGGGCTGCTCGAGCGACATCATCACCTCGTGCGACATGTCCGCCACCGTTTCCGTCAGGTAGAGGTGTTCGCCTGCGAACTCGGGCGGCAGAGGCCAGGCCGGGGGGGCGCCCGGCTCGTAGGTGGCCGGTTCACCGTTGATCAGCAGCACGCCGCCGCGCATGGCGACCACGTCGCCGGCTTCGGCGACGATCCGCTTGACCAGGCGCGTGCCGTCGTGAGGGGAATCCAGGACGATGATCTCGCCCCGCGCCGGATCGTCCCAGCGCGCCAGCTCCCAGTCGCTGAAAGGCACCTTGATCCCGTAGGCGAGCTTGTTGCAGAAGATGCGCTCGCCCTCGTAGATGGTCGGCTGCATCGACCCGGTCGGCACGTCGTACCAGTCGGCGACGGCCGAACGGAACGTCAGCACTGTCAGCACCACCGCCAGGGTCGGCCACCATCCGCGCCACCAGCCGGCCAATCTCGTGCCGAACCGCATGATTCACCTCTGCTTTCAGGCCCCGCGCCGGAGCAGGATCACCTCGAGGGGGTCGTCCTCCTCCAGGTCTGCCGTGTCGTCGTCGTCGGCCTCGTCGAAACCGGCGGTCATGGCGTCCGAGGCGGCCGTCAGGCCGCGCACCAGCACGAAGCGGCCGTCGCCGAGGGCCAGCAGGCCGTCCTCGTCCGCGTCGCCGTCGGCGACGAGATCGACCTGCTTGACGAAGCGGCCGTCGGGGTCGAAGACGTCGTAGCGCCTGAACACGCCGTCGTGCTTGCCGCTGTGGCCGTCGGCCACCCAGAGCAGGCCGTCCCGGTCGACGAACATGCTGAAGACGCAAGGCTCGTGGTCCAGGACCTCGCGCTCCATCTGCAGGCGGCCGTTCGGGGTCATGATGACCAGTTCGGATCCCACTTCGTCCTTCTCGTCCTGGGTGCGCTCGCGGGGGGTGTACTCGCGTTCGATGATGCGCTCCAGTTCGCCGGCGGGGGAGTAGACGTAGACGGCGTAGGTGTCGCGCTCGGGGGCGGCGTAGATCCGTCCGTCCGGTCCTATGGTCCAGCGGCGCATCACGAAGTACTCCTGGGCCTCGTTGTAGACGGGGCGGTTGAAGTCGCGGTTCTTCTCCTTGCTCAGCAGGAGCCGCGTCTCCCGGCCGTCCAGGTCGCAGATCGACAGGTAGCGCGTCTCGTTCATGCCGGCGTCGGAGCGGGCCAGCTTGGCCCCGCAGAGCACGAGACGGTCGCCCGCGCATTCGGCGCCGAAGACGATGCTGAAGCCGCCCTCGGTGGCTTCGCCGGGCGATATCGAGGGGGCGGGAGTGCCGTCCTGCTCGAGCGCGATGATCTTGCCGGGGAAGCCGGCCACGACGCCGATCCGGTCCCGGGGCAGGGAGACCAGGTCGCTGGCCTGTCTGAACTCGCCGGGGCCGTCGCCGTCGCGGCCGATGGCGCGCAGGCGCTCGCCGTCCGAATCGTAGACGTAGATCCGGGAGAGTTGCATGTCCAGCAGCATGACGTTGCCTTCGCCGTCGAGCTTGGCGTCGGTGATGACGCCGAAGAAGATGTCGTCGTCCTCGCCGCCGGCGCGCCAGGTCTCGGCGAGGTTCCAGGTCTCGACGCCGCCGGGCGCGGTGGCCGCGTTGCGGATGCGGGGCGCCTCGCCGGGTGCGGCGGCGGCGACGGAGGCCACGACGCACGCTGCGGGCAGCAGGCCCAGGAATCTCATGGGAAAGGTCCTTCGCTCGGGGGTGAAATCCGGGTCCTCGATGCCAGGTCGGAATTGTCGGACACCGAAGGTATACGTTTTTGTGCGGAAAGTGGTTCCCTGGCGTCCGAGAACATGCGCGAGGCCCCGATCCGACCGGACCGGGGCCTCGCGGGCGAACGCCCCGACCGGATCCGATAGGTGATCCGCGGATCCAACACGTCGGCTGCGGCGACCCGTTTCTGGACCGTGACGGCGGGAGGGGACTAGCGGGCGAGCTTCTTCTCGTTGTTCACTTCCTCCAACTTGACGGCCAAGTTCTCCGCCTTGCGGGTGCATAGCTCCTTGACCGTGTCCACGCCTGCGCTCTTGAGCAGCTCGGAGAACTGGGGGCGATGCCGGAGATGCGCATGAAGCGGCCATGTTATGTGTCGAAATAGTAAGCTCTCTCATTTCCCAGCCTCAATGCCCACCCCGACCGGTGCAAGTAAGCCGTGCGGAGTGCCGCCTGCTTGCTTACCTATTGAAGGCGTTGTTGTGGCTCTCAGTTATTCTTGGGTTTTTACCCGACAAGCCAAGTGCGATGAGCATTCCAACTCCAATGCCGATGAGCATCGTAATTGCCAGAAGAGCGGTCCGTGGCATCGTTAGCGTTGCAAAGAGAAACTTGGTCTCTACCGGCTGTGTGTTCTGTAAGACGATGACGAGTACGACTGGAACCGACACCAGCGCTGCGATCAGCTTCACTCTTGCCATTTCACCCCCCCCGTTTTCCGTTGCATCTTCTATCCGACCCCTCCCTGGCTCAACCGGCACGCAGGGCTGGCTCAGCTTGTGCACCAGCGAAAAGATGCGGTACGGAGCCGATCGGGGCGTCCAGCATTCGGCTGGCGGGCGCGGTTACAGCTTCCAGGGCGAGCGCATTCAGCGCCCCCAAGATCACCGGCACCAGGATCAGGGCGCAGATCACCGTGCCGATCACCTTGGCGAAGGGTGTTTCGCCGAGAGCCGAGGCCAGACCGACGCGCTCCGACAGACGATCGACGCCGACCGCGGACAGCAGGCCGCTGGCGACGCGCTGGACGATGCGGGCCGCGAACCAGCCCACGGCCAGCATCACGGCCGCGGCCAGCAGGTTGGGCAGAAAACCGACCAGTGACGAGACCATGCCCTCAACCGGCGACAGCATCCCGGCCGGTCCGAAGGCGCCGTGAATCGCCGGCAGGAACAACAACGGGATCAGCCAGTAGGCCGTTTCGGCCGGGGTCCGGGCCAGCGTGGGCTCGGATACCGTTACGTCGACGTCTGCGGCGCCACTCCTCAGCCGGCGACCGATCTCCATCCCCGTCAACAGATTTGCCAGCAACGACTTGACGATGTCGGCCGAGACCAGAACCAGGTTGTCCCGGGCGGCTCCCCTGTCGGTCACTTGGAGTCATTCATGATTCGCATTGTTGCACGTCCGTCGTCCTTGCCATGGGGGCGCATGCGGACATAGTATAGGAGCATGATGGGGTCCACGAGGATGTGCTTCTTCGGTCGCAGGACAACTATCGGGCTCGCCGTGGTCTTGATGATGAGCCTGGAGACGCTGGAGTATGCCCACATCCGGCATCATTTGCTGGAAGCCGAGGCCCATACAGCCGACGACAGAAATCATCAGCACGACGATCATGCCTGCGCGATCTTCCACGAGGGGCTGCTGACCGAGATCCCCTTCGCGCTTCCAGAGCCCTCGGTCCCGGTCGTTCCGGTCGTTTCACCCGAAGCTCCCGCCCGGCCCTGCGGATCTCTCCCCTTGCTGCCGCCCTCCCGGGCGCCCCCCGTCGCTTCCTGATTCCCGTGAATACCGACAAACCACTGTGGGGACATCGCGCCTGCAACGCGCTTCGTCCCGGAATCAAGGAGCACTTATCATGCGGCATTTCATCGTCACCGTAGTCGGCGCCTGCGCAGCGGTCCTCGTTGCGACGGGGCCGGTCGGAACAGCGTTCGCCCAGGCCTCGAGCACGGCCACCGGTGTCTCGCGTCTCATGAATCCCGCCGTCAGCGCCAACGCCCTCTTCCTGGCCCAGTCGTCCTCGGACGACGACAGCTACGGGGAGAACAACATCGCGCTGCAGGAAGCCGAGATGCAGTTCAGCGCCGTGGTGGATCCCTTCTGGAAGGCCAATCTCATCGTCGCCTTCCACCCGCCACATCACGAGGAGGCCGCCGCCAAGGCGGAGGAGCACCACGCGGGCTTCGAGGTCCATCTCGAGGAAGCCTCCCTGACCAGCCGCTCCATGCCGGCCGGACTCGGCCTGCGGATCGGCAAGTTCTTCCTGCCCTTCGGTAAGCATGCCCCGTTGCATACTCACCAGTTCCCCTTCGTGCGCGCCCCGCTGCCGCTGCTGGCCTTCCTGGGCGATCACGGTCTGACGGATGTGGGGGCGGAGCTGTCCGCAACCGTTCCGGCCCCCTGGTATTCGGTGGCGAAGGTGTACGGGATCGACGGCGGCGTGGCGATCCTGGACGGGGAGGATCGCGACCTGGCGTACGGCGGGCGACTGATCAATCTCTGGGATGTCTCCGACAACGCCACCCTGGAACTGGGCCTGTCCGCCTTGACGGGACCGGCCGGACCCGGGATGCGCCAGCTGGTCTACGGTGCGGATCTCACATACAAGTGGTCCTCGGGATCCCTGAGCCACGGGCCGGCCGTCAACTGGATCAACGAGGTCGTCCTGCCGGATCCCGACGGCAAGGTCGGTAATCCCGTCGGCGCCTATTCCCTCGTCCAGTATCGCTTCGCGCGGAACTGGTGGCTGGGGTTGGGCGGAGGGAAGGTCGCGGACACCGCTCCGGTGGAAGGTTTCGAGTCGGTGAATCTCGACGCCGACGGCCTGGTCGACTACAGCGAGTTCAAGGCGAACGTCACCTTCACGCCCAGCGAGTTCAGCGACCTGCGGGCCGAGGTTTCCTACGCCGAGACGGATCAGGACGGTTACGAGGATCTGCGCTTCTCCATCCAGTGGAACTTCACCATCGGTGCCCATCCGGCGCATCTCTACTAGGAGGCGGGACCATGCGAAAATACATGACCCTGATGATCGCAGCCGCGCTGGTTCCGGTTCTGCTGGCCGGAACGCCGGCGCAGGCGAAGAAGCTGAACGTGGTGACCACCTTGACGGACCTGGCGTCCATCGCCCGCAGCGTGGGCGGGGAGGACGTGACCGTGATCTCCCTGTGCCCCGGGACCCGCGATCCCCATTTCATGCCCGCGAAACCCTCGCTGGCCCGCAAGCTCGGCAAGGCGGACATGCTGGTCTACGACGGCATGGAACTGGAGATCGGCTGGTTGCCCCAGCTGATCGAGAAGGCGCGCAACCCGCGCGTCAAACCCGGTGCGCGGGGCGACGTGGACTGCTCGCAGGCGATCTCGAATCTGCTCGAGGTGCCCGCGGCGACCGTGGACCGCAGCGAGGGGGACATCCACCCCCTGGGCAATCCCCATTACACGCTCGATCCCCGCAACGCCGAGGCCGTCGCCGACCTGCTGGCCGAGCGCATGTCCGACCTGGACCCGGTCCACGCCCAGGCCTTCGCGGACCGAGCCGCGGCGTTCAAGGCGGAGATCGAGAAGCACCTGCCCGGCTGGGTGGAGATGACCGCGAAGGCCCGCGCCCATCACGTTCTGATCTATCACAAGCACTGGACCTATCTAGTGGACTGGCTCGGGCTGGACAAAATCGGCGAGATCGAGCATCGGCCCGGTATCACTCCGTCTCCCCGGCACGTCCACGAGATGATGGACAAGGCGAAACGCCTGGGCGATGTCGTGATCATCGCGGCGACCTGGGACCATCTCGATGCGGCCAAGGAAGTGGGCAAGCGTTCGGGTGCGCCGCTGGTCGTCTTGCCCGGCCATACCGGAGGTACCGACGGCACGGACGACTATATCTCGTTCATCGACACCATTTGCCGGTCCCTTGCCGCGGCGACAACGCAACTGCAGAGCTTGAGATGAACGGCTTCTTCGAGATGATGGCGGCGCCCATCGCCACCGCCCTGGTCTTGGTGGCCATGCATTCGCACCTGGGCTATCACGTGGTCCGCCGCGGCGTGATCTTCGTGGATATCGCCCTGGCGCAGGTAGCCGCCTTCGGTGTGGCGATCGCCCTGCTCATGGGCGGTGAAATCGGCACGGGGACTACCTGGGCCGTGGCTCTGGGCAGCACCTTCCTGGGGGCCCTGCTCATCTCCCGCACCCGCACGCGGAATCACACCGTGCCGCAGGAGGCGTACATCGGCATCATCTACGCCGTCTTCAGCGCGGCGATGATCCTGGTGCTGACGCAGGTGCCCCACGGCGGAGAGGAGATCCGCCATCTTCTCGTCGGTGCCATCCTCTGGGTCACCTGGCCGGTCTTCTTCAAGACGGCTGCTCTCTATGGCCTGATGGGTCTGCTGCTCTGGATCTGGCGCGGGCCCCTGCTGCGCATTTCCACCAATCCCCGCGGTGCACGCTCTGCCGGGTTGCGGCTGCGCCGCTGGGATCTGCTTTTCTACATGATCCTGGGGACGGTTGTGACGTCCAGCGTGCAGATCGCCGGTGTGTTGCTGGTCTTCACCCTGCTGGTCGTGCCCACGGTCATGGGGATGCGCCTGTTCGGCGGCATGCGCGTCCAGTTCCTCTACACCCTCGCCGTCGGCGTGCTGGCGGTGGCGATCGGATCGGCAGCGAGCTATGCGCTCGATCTGCCGACCGGCGCCGCCATCGTCTGCACCTTCGGGCTGTTGCTGGGGGCGCAGGTGTTGATCGAACCGTATCTGAAAAAGTAAGATCAACATCTGGCGCCAAATATGGAGATTGCCGGCGACGCATGGCCGCCGGCTACAGACCGCCGGTTGCGCCGGCGGCGCCCGCCCCCGGGCTGCATCTTAGCTTCCTCTCCAGGACGTCGTCGGCCAGCCGGTTTCACCGCGGCAATTCCGCCGCAATCAGGGGGAGGAGAACCATGAAGAACCGAACACTAACGTTGAGCGCGCTGGTCATCCTGGGGATGGCGCTCGCGCCGGCAGTCGCGTCGGCCCAGACCGCCGATCTCGTCATGACCGATTTCACCGCGGAATGGGACGGCGAGACGCTGTCCCTCACGGCCGAGGTCGCCGTGTCCACCCACGGCTCCTTCGGCGTCATCGACACCGAGGTGGGCTTCTACCTGGACGACTACTTCCTCGGCGCGTTGCCGCTGCTGGCGGAGCAACAGGCCCTGGGCACCTGCCACGAGCAGATGCCGCCGAACTGCGACGGCTTTTGCGAGCCCATCTACATCGACGGCGTATGGCTCACCAACGGCGCGTGCCTGGCCATGAACTGGCCGTTGAGCGGCAACCTGTGCTGCTGCGCCTACGTGATGCCTCCCAAGCAGTACTTGACGCCCTATCACGGCGAGAGCATGGCCACCGCCACGGTGGACCCCATGGGCGTCTACGCCGAGGGCGACGAGACCAACAACAGCGTGTCCATCGCGCTGGGCCCGATCGCCGGCGACGCGCGGTCGTGGAGCCAGGTGAAGGCGCTGTACAGGTAGGGCTTCGGTTGTGCCTTCGCGATCGTTTTTTCCATCCGCGAATGGCGGGCCGAAGCCCCGGGTGAGCGCCCCCCGTCGCGGGGGGCGCTCACCGGTCACGTCCCGTGACCGGCTCGCTCGACTTGCGGGCCCCCTCCGCCCTCCTGGCTTCGGGGCCCTGCAGATGCCCCCGCAACAGGGGGCGCTCACCCGGGGCCTTGTCCATCAATGGGATGAGCGAACGCGATCACGAAGGCACAACCCGCAGCACCCGGTCGAAAGGGCGGGTGGCGGATCACGACTGACCGGCGACTCGGTTGTTTCCGCGCTGGCTTCATGCTACGCTCACATCGCCCTTCGCCCGGCCGCCATGATCGGAGGCCGACATGATATTGCTGTCGTTCTTGCTGCTGGTCGCGAAGCCGGCACTCGGTGATACCCCGACGCCGATACAGGAAGATGTCCTGGGCATCTGGTTCGATGAGGAGGCGACGGTCTACTGCCTCGACACGCAGGTTCCCGGGGAGGAATTCGATGCTTATGTGGCGGTGGCGCCGTTATCTCATTCGATTCAAGTGTATGAGTTTAGTATCACAGTTGAGAATAGCGAGGCCGTTGAGAATCTCCAGGCCGGTCAGTTAGGCGGACTCAATTATTATGACCACGGGCTGGATTTCATAGTCCTAACATGCCCCGCCCCACCGGGACCCGCCGATGTCGTTTTACTGGTTCATGTCAGTGGCTCGATCATCGATCCTGAAGAGCAGGTCCTGTTCTTCCTGGGACCGGTTCCCGACTCCCAAAGCGAATTCAGCCCCGGTTATTATCCTTGGGTTGACACGTGCTTTCCCTTCCACCCCTCCAGCGGCTCCTGGGATCTGCCCGTCGCGGCCATCAACGGCGGCGATCCGTGCGCGGTCATCCCGCGCGACGAGATGTCGTGGAGCGCGGTGAAGACGCTCTACAGGTAACGCGCCAGAACCTCCCCTCGCCGATTGCGTATTGCCCTTCGCGCGCAACTGCTGCATTCTCGAACGGCTCGCCAGATCCACGTCGCCCAAGGAGTCCGCGCCTGCATGTACAAGTTCTTCCGAGACGCCCACAAGTGGACCGGCATCGTCTTGGGCGTGGTCATCCTCAACATCGCCGCGACCGGTTTCCTGCTGCTGATCAAGAAGGACCACGCCTGGCTCCAGCCGCCCACGCAGACGGGCGCGGCCGGCGGCGTCGAGGCGTTCATTACCACCCAGGACCTCTTCGCCGCGGTCTTCGCGCAGGACCATCCCGGTTTTCGCACCCTGGACGACATCGACCGCGTGGACTTCCGGCCCGGCAAGCGCGTCTTCAAGGTCCGCTCCGGGCACGGCCACGGCGAGATCCAGGTCGACGCCGTCACGGGCGCCGTGCTGAGCGTCGCCACGCGGCGCAGCGATCTCATCGAGGACCTGCACGACGGGTCGTTCTACGGGGAGTGGGCCCACGGCTGGCTGATGCCGGCCGCGTCGGCCGCCCTGCTGCTGCTGCTGTGCAGCGGCCTCTACATCTGGTTGCAACCCAAGTCCAGACAGTCCCGCCGCCGGCGCCTCGCCGCGCAGGGCGACGGGCTCCGAACGAGGTGAACGCGATGAAACGCATCCTGGCCATGTTCCTGCTGCTGGTCCTGGGGGTCTCGACCGTCCCGGCGAAGGAGGAGAAGGAGGACGATCACGGCTTCAACTCCGGCGCCTTTTCCGCCCTGGAGTTCCGGCTGCTCGGCCCGTCCTTCATGTCGGGGCGCGTGGGCGACTTCGCCGTCAACCCCGACAACCCCGCCGAGTACTACGTGGCGGTCTGTTCGGGCGGCGTCTGGAAGACGGTCAACGCGGGCACCACCTACGAGCCGATCTTCGACGGCGAGGGGTCGTACTCGATCGGTTGCGTGACCCTCGACCCCGGCGATCCCAAGGTAGTGTGGGTGGGCGCCGGCGAGAACAACAGCCAGCGCAGCGTGTCCTACGGCGACGGCGTCTACAAGAGCGTCGATGGCGGCCAGTACTGGGAGAACATGGGCCTGAAGGAGTCCGAGCACATCGGCATGATCGTCGTCGACCCGCGCGACTCGGACGTGGTGTACGTGGCGGCACAGGGACCCCTGTGGCGGGCCGGCGGCGACCGCGGCCTCTACAGGACGACCGACGGCGGCGCCGCCTGGGTCAAGATCCTGGACATCGACGAGGACACCGGCGTCAGCGAGGTGCACCTCGACCCGCGCGATCCGGACACCCTCTACGCCGTGTCGTACCAGCGGCGGCGCCACGTCTGGACGCTCTTGAACGGCGGCCCCGGCTCGGGCGTGCACAAGAGCACCGACGGCGGCGCGACCTGGCGCAAGATCCAGCGCGGCCTGCCCGAAGTCGAACTGGGGCGCATCGGCCTGGACATCGCGCTCTCGCGGCCCGACGTGCTCTACGCCATCGTCGAGGCGGCCGAGGACGAGAGCGGCTTCTACCGCTCCGACGACGCGGGGGAGAACTGGCGCAAGATGAGCGACTACGTCTCCACCAGCCCCCAATACTACCAGGAAATCGCGGTAGATCCCCGGGATCCCGATCTGGTCTGGTCGCTGAACACGTGGCTCGCCCACACCGAGGACGGCGGCGCCACCTGGGAGCGCGCCTCGACCTCCGCGAAGCACGTGGACGATCACGCCATCTGGATCGATCCGGCCGATCCGCGCCACATCCTCGTGGGCTGCGACGGCGGAATTTACGAGAGTTGGGACCGCGGCGGGCTGTGGGACTTCGAGGCCAACCTGCCGGTCACCCAGTTCTACAAGGTGCACGTGGACTATGACGAGCCGTTCTACCGGGTCTACGGCGGCACCCAGGACAACAACAGCTTGGGCGCGCCGCACCGCACGATCAACGTGCACGGCGTGCGCAACTCCGACTGGACCATCACCCAGGGCGGCGACGGCTTCGAGACGCAGGTCGATCCCACCGACGCCAACATCGTCTACAGCCAGTACCAGTACGGCGGCCTAGCGCGCTACGACCGGCGCAACGGCGAGGGCGTTGACATCCAGCCCCAGCCCGCCTGGGGCGACCCCGCCTATCGCTTCAACTGGAACTCGCCGCTGCTGATCAGCCCCCACGATCACACGCGCCTCTATTACGGCTGCCAGAAGCTACTGCGCAGCGACGACAGGGGCTCCTCGTGGCGCGAGATCAGCGGCGACCTGTCCCGCCAGATCGACCGCAACACCCTCGAGATCATGGGCAAGATCTGGAGCGTGGACGCGGTCAGCAAGAATCGCTCGACGTCGTTCTACGGCAGTCTCGTCTCCCTGGACGAGTCGCCCCTGCGGGAAGGGCTGATCTACGTCGGCACCGACGACGGCCTGATCCAGGTGACCGAGGACGGCGGCGCCGCCTGGCGCAGGATCGACAAGTTCAAGGGCGTGCCCGACAGGTCGTACGTGGGCGACGTGAAGGCTTCACGGTTCGACGCGGGCACCGTCTTCGCCTGCTTCGACAACCACAAGCAGGGCGATTTCAAGCCCTACCTGCTGCGCAGCGACGACTACGGCGAGTCATGGAAGAGCATCGCCGGCGACCTGCCCGAGCGGGGCACCGTGCACGTCGTCCAGCAGGACCACGTGAACCAGGATCTCCTGTTCGCCGGCACGGAGTTCGGCGCGTTCTTCACCGTCGACGGCGGCGCGCACTGGCTGCAGCTGAAGGCCGGCCTGCCCGTGATCGCGGTGCGCGACCTGGACCTGCAGCGCCGCGAGAACGACGTGGCGCTGGCCACCTTCGGCCGCGGCATCTACATCCTCGACGACTACACGCCCCTGCGGCACGTGAGTCCCGAGCGCTTCGAGCGGGAGGCGGCCATCCTCTTCCCGGTCCGCGACGCCTGGCTCTACCACGAAGCCACGCCCATGGGCGGCGACGCCAAGGGCAGCCGGGGCGATTCGTACTGGCAGGCGGACAATCCCGCGTGCGGCGCGGTCTTCACCTACTGGCTGAAGGAGAAGACCAAGACCCTGCGCGAGGTCCGTCGCGAGCGGGAGAAGAAGGCCGACGAGGCGAAAGAGACCTACGGCTATCCGGGCTGGGATGCGCTGCGCGCCGAGGACCGCGAACTCGAGCCCAGGATCGTGTTCACCGTCGCCGACGCCGGCGGCCGAGTGGTGCGCCGGCTGGAGGCGAGCAACGCGTCCGGGATGCAGCGCGCCGTGTGGGACCTGCGCGATCCCTCGCTGGGTCCGGCCGGTACGTCCCTCGGCGACGAGTCGGGGCCGCTGGTGCCGCCCGGGACCTACACCGTGTGCATGGCGCTGGTGACAGGCGACCGGGCGCAGCCGCTGGGTGAGCCGCGGATCTTCGCGTGCAAGCCCCTGGGCGAGGCGTCCGTGCCGGCGGCCAGCCGCGAGGAGGTGGCGGACTTCCACCGCCGCTGCGCCGAGCTGCAGCGCGCGGTGATCGGCGCTTCGCGCGCGGCCGACGAGATCCAGGATCGTATTGACCATCTGCGCGTCGCGGTGTTCAATACGACCAGCGCGGAGGCGGATGTCGACGCTGCGTTGCGCGGACTCGAACTCAGGTTGCTCGATCTGCTGATCGAGCTCGAAGGCGACGACACCGTCGCCGACCGCAGCGAGCCGACACCGCCGTCGCTCTCGCAGCGCATCGACCGCATCGTCTGGGGCAGCTGGGAGTCGACCGCCGCCCCGACCGGCACCCACCGCGAAAGCTATGACGTGGTGGCGCGGCGTTTCCCGCGCGTGCAAGCCGGGCTGCAGGGCATCGACGCCGAACTGGAAGAGATCGAATCGCTTCTGGAGGCCATGGGTGCGCCGTGGACGCCGGGACGGACCCCGGTGTGGAGGGCTGACAAGTAGCTCCCCCTGCCAGCTACCCCGCCGCCGTCACGGATGACAGCGGCGGGGCTTTTCTTGCGGCCGTTCGAGAGTCCTCGGCTTCAGACGCTGGTCAGTCGAAGAGGTCCTTGACCTCGCCCCATGTCGAACCGGCGTCATATACCACGCCGTCGGGGTTGATGATGGCCACCGGATTGTCATAGGAGCCCGAAGAAGGGATCAGGTAGTACAGCTGACCATCAGCCGTTTAGTATATTGGGGAGAATGGTAAAAGGGGTTCGTCTGTCGGGCGGATATTGAATTCGATGCGCTCGTTCGCATCCAGTACGAATCTATGAGCAACACAAATCAGAATCAGGTCCCGCGCCGGGATTGGCGGTTGTGCAGAAAACATGAAATTACCATGGAAGTCGCTTGTGGGCTGAGCGCCGATGAGTGAAAACATCCCGCCGACGCCGATGCCGTTCTCTTCCAGGCGGAAAATGATTCCATAGAAATCTTCCGTCGCACTCATGTTCTTCACGGCAACCCAGTATAGAACGATTTCGTTTGGCCCGGTCGTCACCCGGACCGCTGTTTCTGCCGCTTCGTCGAAGTACACGCCGATGATGTCCTGGTCCTGGGCGACGCTCGATATTGAGGTGAAGAGCAGGATTGATACGATTATGACCCGGCGCATCGCCCACCTCCATCGCCCGTGCGGGATTGATGCAGAAATTGAACATTTCAGAACCCGGACGAGGGGGACATCTAGTTTATCGAAATGAGATCGCTATGTCAATATGCGCCGAGAATCAAATACGCAACTTGCATATTTCAATGCGAATAGGTGGTTCACTCCTCTTCGGGACCGGGTATTGCGGCTGGCGCCTTCTCGCCTTTCGGCACGAACTCCAGCGAGACAGAATTGACGCAGTGCCGTGTGTTCTTCCGCGTGAAACCCTCGCCCAGGAACACGTGTCCCAGGTGCGCCCCGCAGTTCCGGCAGATGATTTCCGTGCGGCGGCCGTCGCGGTCGGTCTCGCGCCTGACCGCGCCGGTGATCTCGTCGTCGAAGCTGGGCCAGCCGCAGCGGGCGTCGAACTTGTCGTCGGACCTGTACAGCGGCGCGTTGCAGCGCTTGCAGATGAAGGTGCCCGCCTCCCAGAATTCCTCGTACGCGCCGGAGAACGGGCGCTCGGTGCCCTTCTGCAGGATGACCCGCGCCTCCTGCTCGCTCAGCTTGTTGTAGGTCACGATCGAATCCTCCTTCGCTGTCCCGGCGCATGCGCCCGCCGCCAGCAGCCACACCGACAGGATGATCAACGCTCTCATCGCACACCTCACTTGATGACGCCGTCCTTGCCCAGCAGCCGCCGCAGCAAGCCGAGCTGGCCGCAGTGGTAGCTCTCGTGGAAGGCCAGGCCGGCCAGCAGCGAACCGACAGTCTCGGTCTCGTCGTTGCCCGGGCTGAAGGGGGCCGGTTCGTCCAGGCGATCCTCGGTGAGAGCCGGCAACCCCGCCACGATCCCCCCTTGCGACGCGTTGAAGGCGCGCACGATGCCGTCGAACGCCGCCGCGTCGTCGCCGCCGGCGACCGGGGCCGAGCCGCGCCTGTAGCGCTCGCGCCAGGTGGCGTCCCAGACCGTCTCTTGCCCGAGCAGCTCGAGCATGCCCATGCGCGAGGCCGCGAGGTGGCCCGCCACCCAGTTGAGGCAGTTGCCCGCCGGTGCGGGCTGGACCAGGCTGTCCTGGTGCGTGACGCCCGCGAGGGTCTTGTTGAAGACCCAGGCCGTGTAGTTGAACTGGATGGCCAGGGTCTGGGCCAGATCGCGCGGTGATGGCATGAAGTGCTCCTCCGGGGTCGCTGGGGTTCGTGGCATGGGACCTGGTAACTTCCCAATAACGCCGAGAATACGCGTAACCACCACGTTGATTCGACGTAGGGGTATCCGTCTGTTCCCCCACACATGAAAGGCGCGGACCTTGAAATCCCGCAACCACGTGGTGATCCTGCTGCTGTCCATGTCCCTGATCGCGCTGGAACTGGCGTGGACGCGGATCTTCTCCGCCGAGTTCTTCTATACCTTCGCGTTCCTGGTGCTGTCGCTGGCGGTGATGGGGTTGGGCTTCGGCGCACTGACTGTCCGGCTGGCGCCGGTCCTGGCGGAGCCGCGCCGCCTGGACTGCTTGCTGATCGCCACCGCGATCGCGGCCCTGGCCGCCCCCGTGCTGGTCTTCGAGCTCTCGCCCGACTTCACCCGCGCCTTCGCCGGCGGGGCGCCGTTGCGGGAGCTGGTCGCGGTGATCCTGCTGGTCAACCTGCCGTTCTTCGCCGGCGGCATGGCGCTGGCTAACATACTGCGCGGCGATCCCGACCGTGTGGCCGGACTCTACGCCGCGGATCTGTTCGGCGCGGGGATCGGCGTGCTGGGCATCGTGGCGCTGATGAACGCCGTCGGCACGCCGGCGGCGGTCTTCTGGCTGCCGGTACCGCTGCTGCTGGCGGCGCTGCTGACCGGCGGCCGCGTCAGCCGGGCCTGCGCCGTGGCG
>JAHIYU010000041.1 GCA_018814885.1 bacterium
CCACCGTGTCGCCCCGGCGGTACTGGACGGAGGCGAGGCGATCGAGCGCCCGCCAGTGCCGCGGCTCCAGGGCCAGGGCGTGCTCCAGGGAACCGACCGCGTCCGCGTTGTCCCACCAGCGCGACTGGATCTCCCCCAGGTAGACGTGGGGCCAGACCAGGGTGCTGTCCAGCGCGACGGCGCGGCGCAGGTAACCGGCGGCCGTCACGGCGGCGAGGGAGTCGGTCTGACCCGACTCGAGCCAGACGGCCCGGCCGAGACCCGTGTATGCGCAGGCGAAGGACGAATCCTGGGCCACGGCGGCGCCGAAGGCGTCCCGCGCCCGCAGGTGGTCCGGCTCGCCGCGGCTCGGGTTCAGCCACCCCAGTCCGCGCAACAGCCAGGCGAACGACTCGGGCACTGTGGTGCACCCGCGCCCGGACGGACGCAAGAGCTCGTCCTCCGGGGAATCGACTCCCAGCATCCCGGCCACGACGCGGGACACCTGATGCTGCCAGGTCTCCAGGTTGGCCAGGTCGTCGTCGATCTCCCGCGTCCTCGGCTCGCCCCGGAGGGCATCGTAGGCGAGCAGGGAAAGTGCGATCTTGCTCCCGGTGAAGCGCAGCGTGCCCTTGACCGAATAGTCGACGCCGAGCAGCAGCCTGGCGTCGTCGCTCCCGACGACATGATTCTCCCGCACCAGTTGCGCGGGCACCACCCAGTAGGAGGAATCATGTTCCTCGAGCCGGGAGAGCCTGTCGGTCAGCAGCCAGGTCAGCCCGTCCGCGAAGGCCTGCTCCTGCGCGCCGCCGCCGACCACGTCGAAGGGCAGCACCGCCACGCCGCGCGGCGCCTCGGCGGCCAACCCCATGGATTTCAGGACCGCGTCGCGAATGGTCGGCGTGAAGGCCGCCAGGGCCAGGACGACGGCCAGCAGCGCCGGCAACGCCAGGCGCCGCAGACGGCCCGGCCTCGCCGCCTGCAGGCCCTGGCGCGTTCCGGGCTGCGGCGTCAGGATGCGCGACGCCTCTTCGAGGTCGCGTTTCAGGTCGGCGGACGAACCGTACCGTCCGCCGGCGTCCTTTACGAGGCAGGCGCCCACGATGGACTCGCAGATGGTCGGCACCTGGCGCCCGTCGCCGGACAGAGGCGCGGGCTGGCCGTGCACGATGGAATAGAGCATGGCCGGTTCGGTCTCGCCGGCGAAGGGCAGGCGTCCGGTGAGCATCTCGAAGAGCACCACGCCCAGCGACCAGATGTCGGCGGCGGGCCCGACCTCCGCGCCCAGCACCTGCTCCGGCGCCATGTAGGCCGCCGTGCCGACGGCGGCCCCGGTGCGGGTCAGGCGGCGCCCGCCCTGCAGCAGCGCCAGTCCGAAATCGACGATCTTCACGCTGTCCCGATCGGTCACCATGATGTTGGCCGGCTTGATGTCGCGGTGCACCACGCCGTGTTCGTTGGCATGGGCGATGCCGGCGGCCACCTGTTGGGCGTAGTTGACCGCCGACGCCGGATCCAGGGGTCCTTCCGCCAGGACCGTCTTGAGCGTGCGGCCCCGGTAAAAGGGCATGACGATGAACAGCTCGCCGTCCTCGGTCTCGCCGATCTCGTGGACGGTGCAGATGTTGGGGTGGTCGAGGGCCGAGACCGCGCGCGCCTCGCGCATGAAGCGCCGGTTGGACTCCTCGTCCCCGGTGAGCTCCGCGGGCAGGAACTTAAGGGCGACCGGACGGCGCAGGAGGATGTCCTCCGCCCTGTAGACGACGCCCATGGCGCCGCCGCCGAGACGTTCGGTGATATGGTAGTGGGATACGACCTTGCCGACCATGACCGTCGGCCTTTCCACAGGAACGCGCGTTCCGGTCGTTTGAGGATCTTCGACCATATGACTTTGAGCTGAAACCCCCTCTGATGTCTCGTGATTATGGCACAGTCGCGCACCTCGTTGCAACCGGGCCCGCTTTCGCATCGAGACGGCTATTGATAAGATCGACGGTATTCATGTAGATTGATGACGCCATCAGGAGGGAGAAACATGAGATTCAAGACCAGCAATCAGGACGACGTGGCCATCCTGGCCATATCCGGCAAGATCATGGGCGGGTCCGACCGCGACAAGTTCCACGACGAGATCAAGAGGCTGATCGCCGCAGGCCAACGCAAGGTGTTGCTCGATTTCGGCAGTGTGCCCTGGATCAACTCTACCGGTCTGGGCATCCTCATCTCCGGCTACGCCAGCCTGAAGCAGGCCGGCGGCCGCTTGATGATCTGCAACGTGAACGACCGCGTCCTGAGCCTGTTCTACACGGCCCAGCTGCACGACATCTTCGAGACGCACGAAACGAAGGACAAGGCGCTGGAGGGATTCGCGTAGCCGTCAACGACCGGACCTGTCGGGGGCGCTGCGGCGATAGCGGTTGCGCCCCTCTTCCTTGGCCCTGTACATGGCGCGGTCGGCGCGCTTGACGAGATCCTGGGTGGCGTCGCCGTCGTCGGGATGGATGGCGTAGCCGATGCTGGCCGTGATCCCGATCTCCCGGCCTTCGACCACGAAGGGCTCGGCCAGGGCCGCGACGATCTTGGCCGCCACCGGCGACACCTCCTCCTCGCCGGCAACCTCCGGGAGCAGCAGGACGAACTCGTCTCCGCCCATGCGCGCCATCAGATCGCCCTTGCGCAACAGGGTCTTCAGACGCTGCACGAAGAGGCAGAGCAGGCGGTCGCCCGTCTCGTGGCCGTGGGTGTCGTTCACTTCCTTGAAGCGATCCAGGTCCAGCACCATCACGGCGAAACTGTGGTCGTAGCGCGCGGCGTTGGCGACGGCCTCGCGCAGCCGTTCGCGGAAGAAGCGGCGGTTGGGCAGGCCGGTCAGCGCGTCGTGAAAGGCCATGTGCCGGATGGCGTTCTCGGCCTCCCGGCGCTTGGTGACGTCGCGCACCAGGCCGATGACGCCGCTGACGCGACCGTCGACGTCGCGGTGCGGCCCGAAGGTGGCCGAGAGCCAGCCCGTGCGCCCGGTGCGCCGGCTGCAGAAGTGCACGTCGCAGGTCGGGTCGGACTCGCCCCACATGGCGCGTTGCATGGCGTTGGTCATCTCGCGGTCGGCCAGCACCGGGAAGACCTCCCGCGCGTCGCGCCCGAGCGCGAAGGGCGCGGCCACGCCCGTCAGCCTCTCCATGGCGGAGTTCCAGATCCTGACGTGATGATCCTCGTCGAGCACGATGATGCCCTCGCCCGCGCTGCCGATGACCTGCGAGGTGAATGTGTTGGCCTCGTGCAAATCGCGCTGCAGGCGGCGGCGGTCGATGCCCTCGCGGATGCGCCACGCCATGTGGGCGGGGGTCATCAAATCGGGCAGCAGCAGGTCGCCGAGGCAGGCGTCGGACACCTCCCGCACCAGGCCCGCGCGGGACGCGTCGATCAGGATGTGCAGGGAGACGTCCGGGTGGGCGCGGCCGGTTTCGCGCAGCACCCCGGAGAAGTCGGCTACGGGACAGGGATCGGGCACCTGCAGCAGGACGGCGTCGTGGGCGGAAGCGGTCGCGAGGGCGGCGGGCGCGGGCCAGCCGTGGGCCTCGGCGCGCACCTCGGACTCGACGATCGTCCAGTGGAAACCCGTCTCGCTGCGGAGGTCGGCTATCAGGCCGGCCAGGCTGTCGTCCGGCCGGACGCACAGAACGCTGTAACCCTCCATGGCGCAGCCCCTTTCATTCTCCCGCAGCGAGCGGACGCGGTGCCGTCGTCACAAGATATGCAAGAAAGGGACCGTGTTGCCTGCCGGGGCCCGGAAGATCCCGGCCGCCCTCATTCCGCTGCCCGCCGAATCGCCCGCGAGAAGTCCGCCGCGCGCGCGTGCCGGCGGGCCCGGTCGTTGATCATGTACAGCCGCCGCGCCTCCGCGAGGGGAAGATCGCTCCCCAGCAATCCCAGGCTCTCCATCAGCTCGTCGGAATAGCCCGGCAGGGCGACCTTCCAGCTCGGGGGGATGCGGCCCGGGGCGATCGCGTTCACGTGATCGCGCAGGCGCGAGGTGCAGTTGTCGGTCAGCGTGTTGTAGAACTCGGGCTCCCGGTGCAGCGCGTTCGCCTTGGCGAGCATGCTGACCAGAAGATCGCGGATCTTCTGCGGCGCCGCCGCCACGGGGAACATGTACACAACATCCGGGCGATACACGGCGCGCGTGAGAACCAGGTCCCGCTCGTCCCCCACTACGTAGATCAGCTCGTATGCCTTGAACAGCCCCCGCCACCACGAATACGTCTCGCCGACCTCCTTGCGCGCCTCGATGGAGATCACGACGTATTCGCCGTCCGCGAAACCGAAGCTGAACATGCCGTGGGCCGGCCCGCGCCAGCCCTCGCCGTCGAAGACCGCGAGCACGTACCACAGGGTGTCGAGCCAGCGCAGGTCGTAGATCCGGTCCTCGTAGCGCCGCGTGACGGCGCCGTCGGCGCCGTGGCGGAAGTCGCGCACGTCGTGGATGCGGACCAGGTCGTCCTCGAATTCGGCCCACGGCAGGCGGGCGTGCTCGTGGACCCAGTCGCGGTCCTGGGAGGGACGGATCATGGCGAAGACCAGCGCGGCGACGATCGCCGCGGCCGCGACGACCGCCGAGCCTCGCCCCAGGAAACGCCTGATCGTGATTTTCGTGGGATTCATGTTCGATGGCCAATATCTCATACGGTTTCGTCTTTGTCTTGTCTCGATCAGGAACCGCATATATGCTCCCGGGTGTCAAGTGGCCGTGCATCTTCCCATCAACCGGGAGTCCTGCAATGAGACCATCCTCCGGAATATCGAGCCTGTTCGCGCTTTTGCTCCTACTGCTGCCCCTGGCCGCCGGTGCCGTCGTGGAGCCCAAGACACTGACCGAATATCCCGACCAGATCACCGTGGAGTCGGACCAGGGCGACGTCGTCATGAAGGTCACCGGCGCCGGGCTGCGCGAGAAGACCTTCCTGAAGGTCGACGTGTACACCATCGCCTCCTACGTGGACAACGGCGCGACGCTCGAAGGCGAGCCGGGCGTGGCCCTGTGCGCCCTGGACGCCCCCAAGCGCATCCAGATGGATCTGCGGCGGGGCTTCAGCCGCGACAAGCTCATCAACGCCTTCATCGAGGGCATCGAGAAGAACGTCGAAGACACCTCGGGCATCGCCGACGATATGGAGACCTTCAAGGCCTACTTCACCCGCGACGCACAGGACGGCGACCTGATCATCTTCGACTACTGCCCGCTGAAGGGTCTGACCACGATCCTCAACGGCGAGATCACCGGCGTGATCGATAATTTCGACTTCGTCAAGGCCATGTGGACGGTGTGGTTCGGCGAGAAACCCGCGAACAACGGTCTCAAGCAGGCCTTGCTGTCGCAGATAACCGGATGACTTGCAGACAGATATGGTTTTTTTTTCGGCCCGGCTGGCAAGGCCGGGCCTTTTTGTAGTATTATGCTGCCTTATTCGTTACATTGAGTGGAGCCGCGGGAGTCTCCCCGGTGATCTCGACACAACCGAGGAAAATACATGAACCGTCGATCGACGTCGGCCGGGCCGATATACATTCTCCTGCTCGGACTGTTCATCTTCGGCGGCTGTTCGGACGGCCCAAACAAGTCCGTCACGCCCGAGAACAACGCGCCCGCCATCCTGTCCTGCACGGCGGACCCGGCGACCGTTCCCGCCGGCTCGACGACGACGCTCACGGTCGACGCCGTCGACGAGGACGGCGATGAGCTGACCTATACCTGGTCCGCCGACGGCGGCCAGTTCCCGGACGGCAACGTCGGCGAGACCGTCACCTGGTCTCCCCCCGATCTGATGGGGACCTACACGGTGACGGTGACCGTCGACGACGGCACCACTGCGACCGACGAGACGATCGACCTCAACGTCACGGTGCCCGAGGTCGTCATCGATCCCGCGGCGCTGGACTTCGGCGGCGACGCGACCAGCCTGCAGTTCTCCGTGACCAACGCCGGCGACGGCGTGCTGCAATGGTCGGCGACCGACGACAGCGACTGGATGAGCATCGATCCCGCCGGCGGCGACGTCGCGACGGGTCTCGGCGACGCCGTGACCGTGACCGTGGACCGCACCGGACTCGCGCCCGGCTCCCACGACGGCACGGTGACCGTGACGACCCCGTACGGCGACGGCCTCGTGGCGGTATCCCTCTACGTGCCGGCAACGCCCGCGCTCGCGGTCTCGACGCAGGCGCTGGACTTCGGCGCGGAAACCGTGGAGCTCCAGTTCGAGATCACGAATACCGGTCAGGGCGAGCTGACCTGGACGGCCGCGGGATCGGCCGGCTGGCTCGACGTGGATCCCGCCGGGGGCGCCACCACCTCGGAGACGGACATCGTCGTCGTCACGATCGACCGCTCGGGCCTCGACGCGGGCGCCCACCAGGGAACGGTGGACATCGCCTCCAACGGCGGCGCGGAATCGATCGCGGTGGACCTGCTCGTCTCGGCAACGCCCATACTCGCGGTCTCGACGCAGTCGCTGGACTTCGGCGCGGACACCGTGCACATCCCCTTCCAGATCACGAATACCGGCCAGGGCGAGCTGACCTGGACCGTCACCGCTTCGGCGGCGTGGCTCGACGTGGAACCCGCGGCGGGCGATACCCGGGAGGAGACGGACTACATCCTCGTGACGGTCGACCGCACCGGTCTCGACCCGGGCGCCCACCAGGGCACCGTGGACATCGCCTCCAGCGGCGGCGGGGAATCGATCACGGTGGACATGCTCGTGTCGGCGCCGCCCGCGCTCACGGTCTCGACGCAGTTGTTGGACTTCGGCGTGGAAGACCTGGAGCTCTCGTTCGAGATCACGAACACCGGTCAGGGCGAGCTGGCCTGGACGGTCGCGGGTTCGGCCGCCTGGCTCGCCGTGGATCCCGCCGGAGGCGCCACCACCTCGGAGACCGATGTCATAACCGTCACGGCCGACCGCTCGGGCCTCGCCCCTGACGTCTACCAGGATACGGTGGACATCGCCTCCAACGGCGGCCAGGCCGCGGTGACGGTGACGCTGACGGTTCCGGCGCCGGTTCCCCCGGCCGTGGCCCTCTCCCCGCTCACCCTGGACTTCGGCACCGCGACCACCAGCCTCGGACTGGACGTGACAAACGCCGGCGAGGGCACGCTGACCTGGACGGCGACCACGGAGGCCGCCTTCATCGGCCTCGACCCCACCGACGGCGCCACGATGACCGAGACCGACGTGCTCACCGTGACGGTCGACCGCACGGGCCTGCCCCCGGGACAGCACACCGGCCACGTGACCGTCGACGGCAACGGGACCAGCGAGACGGCGACCGTCGTCGTCTCCGTGCCCTCCGGGACGCCGGCCCTGACCAACCTCTTCTTCCTGCACCACTCCACCGGGCGCAACCTGATCGACGAGGGCTCCGTGCGCTCCCATCTCGCCAGCCGCGACGGCGACCTGGATTTCTGGGACCACGACTACAATTACGGCTGCAGTCCGTATTACGGGATCAGGAACCCGGCCGGAACGTACCTGGGCTACGACTACGATATCCCCGGCGCGCCCTGCGGCAACACCGACCCGGACGGCCTGCACTACCTCTGGACCACCGCCAACTCGGCGCGCGCGACCATCCTCGCCAACCACGAGGTCATCGCCTTCAAGTCCTGCTATCCGGCCTCGCACATCTACAGCGACAGCGAGCTGGCGCAGCGCAAGCAGTGGTACCTGGAGATACGCGACGTCCTGGACCAGCACCCAGACAAGGTCTTCGTCATCATGTCGCATCCGCCCCTGCGGCGATCGCTCACCAACACCGCCGAGGCCGACCGCGCGCGCGACTTCGCGGACTGGCTCGGCAGCGCCGCGTTCCTGAGCGGCCATCCGAACATCGTCTACTTCGACTTCTTCGACAAGCTGGCTCATCCCGACGACGGCTCGACGGACCGCAACATGCTGCGCACCGAGTACCAGCGCAGCGACCCGAGCGACTCCCATCCCAACACCCTGGCCAACCAGACCGTGGGCCCGCTCTTCGCCGACGCCCTGGTCGCCGCGGCGGGCGGGGCGCGCTGAGCGATGAGGATGCGCGCGGCGATCGCCCTGCTGCTGATTGCTGCCGCCCTCGCCCCCGCAACGGCCCGCGCCCAGCCGGACGACGCGGACCCGGGGACCGCCCGTGAAGCTCCGGGCGAAACGGATTGCGCCACCACCCGCATGCTCTCGGTGCTCGGCCTCGCCGCCCTGGCCTCGGCGGCGAGCTGGGACGTGGACCGGGACGGCGAGTTCGCGCGCAGGCTGGAGACGTCGCCCGCCGCGGAAATCATCGATTTCGGCAACACCTGGGGCAGCGGCTGGGTGATCGGCGGCGGCGCGATCGCCACCTTCGTCGCGGGATCCCTGGGCGGCGACGCGGGGATGCGCGCCCTCGGCGCGGACCTCATGCGCGCGTACGCGCTGAGCGGACTGGCCACCATCGTCCTCAAGCAGGCCATCGACCGGCGGCGGCCTTCGGGAGGCCGGTACTCCTTCCCCTCCGGACACACCTCGGCGGCCTTCGGCATCGTGCCCGTCCTGGACCATCATCTGGGCTGGCGGGCGACGGCGCCCGCGCTCGCCCTGGGCGTGATCACCGCCATGGGCCGCATGCAGGGGCGCCATCACTACCTGTCGGACGTCATCTTCGGCGCGGCGGTCGGCTGGGCGGCGGGCGATCTGGTACTGCGCACCCGGCGTCCGGACGAAGCGACCGGCGGCGTGATGCTGGCGCCCGGCGCCGTGGGCTATGCGGCGAGCTTCTGACGCGGGATCCGGACATCCGATCCGAGCGCGCGTTTCCCCTGTGGCGCGGGTGTGATATCCTGAATCGCAATCGGCATCGAAATTGCGATATCTCCGTATAGTCTCTCGAACCGACCCTGGCTCACGAAGAGGAATCCGGCCGATGCGATCGATACTTCGCCTGGTCATGGGCTCGCTGCTGCTGACGGGCGCCGCGCTCGGCGCCACGCCGTCGACCGGCGCCCGCGACTCCACCGCCGCCGCCGCCGCGGACACCTCCGGCTACG
>JAHIYU010000042.1 GCA_018814885.1 bacterium
CAGCGCTTCGTGCGACTCCGGTGCCGCCAGGACCGAATCCGTCACCGCCACGGCCAACGGCGGCAGGGACGACAACCAGCGCTGGTCTGACGCCAGGGCGTCGCGCCAAACCGTCTCCGCCTGCGGATCGCCGGAGAGACGGATGGTCGCGAAGCCGGCCGCGGCGCCGCTCGCATCCGCCAGCACCGTGGCCAGGCAGAACAGCAACAGCCATCGCACGCTAGAACCTCGCCGTGGACTCGAGCCGCACGTCATGCTGCCACCCCCTTTCGCCCAGCCGGCGTCCGAAGTACGCCAGGGTGACGGTCATCAGGGACGATTGTTCCCAGGACAGCCTCGCCGAGGCTTCCACATTTCCACCCGGCACGGCAAAGAAGAACGGACGCACCGCTCCCGCCGGCTCGTCGCTCGAGACACGGGACCAGCGCAGGTCCGCCTGGCCGCTCCACCTCTGTTCGAGCCGCAGGCGCGCGGAGGGCTTGATCCCGAACTCGCCCTGTCTCACCCCGGATACCGCGTCGCTGCGCCTGATCATATCCGACGCGAGGGCCACCAGGTTGCCCGTCCCCGGACGGACGGACCATTCCAGCTCGTAGCGCCTGGCCACCGACGCGTAGGAACGGTTGGTGCTGAAGGCGTCCTCCCGCGTGAGCCGCTCCTCGTCCGTGCGCTGGTACCGCCCGCGCAGGCTGCTGCGCTGCGTCGGATTCCAGGACAGCGTGGCCTGCGACTGGTGGCGCAGGCGTCGCTCCGGATGGGTCGCGTACTGCCGGTCCAGGGCCTGGTCGTAATCGTACAGCAGCCTCAGGTCCCAGCGGGGCAGGTGGCGCAGAAACGTGGCCTCCTGGCGCAGGGTGACCTCGCCGAGCAC
Organism: bacterium; assembly: GCA_018814885.1. Lineage (NCBI taxonomy): Bacteria > bacterium. The sequence goes on from JAHIYU010000042.1 coordinate 872, forward strand.
GGTATCATCCTCGTCGAAGACCGAATCCTCGGCGAAGCGCAGCAGGCGGCCCACCGCGTCGGTGCGGCTGCGCGAGCGGGCGGTCACCCGGGTGAAGGTCTGCCAGCTGCCCCAGGCCGTGCGGCGCCCCAGGAAACCGAAATCCTGGCGCCAGGTCAGATCGGCGGAGACTTCGGTCGTCGCGACCAGGCTGTCGGTGCCGACGGTAACGACGTTGAAGTCGCCCAGGTCGTGACCGACGAAGTCGCCGTTCTGGTTGTAGTCGCCCTGGCGCTCGCCGATATAGACTACCTGCCGGTCGAGGACCTCGGTGCGGCTGTTGTCGATACCGTAGACGAGGCCCCAGTCGCTGCCGGCACGGTCCCAGCGTCCGGAGAGATGCAGCTTGGCCAGGCGCGTGTTGCGGTCCTGTCCACCGGGCACTTCCACGTTGCGCACGGCGCCGTCGGCCTGCAGGCGCATGCCGCCGACCGCGGGCGTGCCCACCTGCCAGCGTGCCGTGCGGCTGTCGCGTTCCCGCCGCCAGGCCCCGGCCCGCAACGAGTCGGCCAGACCACGCTCGAAACCGAGCCGCCAGCTCAGGGCCGCCGCGCCTCCCGACGACAGGGCCGTACGCCAGGTGCGCAGGCGATAACCCCCCACCCCACCCGCCGCGGCTGCGGCGTCCGTGTATTGCTTCTGTTCGTAGGCGGCGCTGGGGCGGACAGGACCGGTCTCCAGCCCGATGTCGTGCGCTTGAACCGTGCGCTTGACGTCGAGGGGATCGGTGGCGTCCTCGCTGAACGCCTCGCTCCAGCGCGAACGTCCCTGCAGGCGGGCCAGCCGCCACGCGCCGGCCAAGTCGAGCCGCCTGGCCGTCAGGCCGGCGCCGTGCGCGAGCCGGCCCCAGCCGGCGGTCAGCTCCAAGCGGCGGCCGGCGGCACCCGTGACGAAACCGGCGCCCACCTCCGTCTCCAGATCCCGCTCCTGCAGGAATCCCTTGCGGCGCGCACGGTCGCCGAGTCCCCAGCGATCGTAGCGAAACAGGTCCCTGGCGAGCTGGAAGGGACTGAAGCCCGCGCCGAGCGCGTCGTGCACCGCGTTGGCTTTCACGGTGCCCAGCCGGAGGCCACCGAGCTCGAGGTCGGCTTGCCCGGCGTCGAGGGACGCACGCCACGCGTGACCTGTATCATCGCCGTCACCGAGTCCGGAGAGGACGTTCTCGTCGCGCCGGCTGGCGTGCCATTCCACGTCCAGCAGGGGTTCCGCTTCGCCACCTATGGTGAACTGGAACGAGGCCAGGCTGTGGCTCGAGGGCAGGGGCAGCGGCCGGCCGATGTCGTAGGATCCCGCCCCGGCGCCGCGATGGACGAAGACCCGGCCTCCGGTGCCGGTCAGCGACTCGACCGCGTACGCGCCGCGGCCCGCGCCGACGTAGTGGAATTCCACCTCGTAATCACCGGCCAGAGTGTCGTAGACGGCGATCCGCGTCCCGCCCATGTCTTCCAGGCGGTAGGAACCCTCGCCGACGGCGACCTGGGTCAGACCGGACGTAACCGCGGCTGCCGCCTCGTCGCCGGCGCCCGCCAGCAGGGCGCGGTCCTCGTCCGAGAGATCCCCGCTGCGCAGGCGGTCGGGGTTGTCACGTTCCCGCGTGAGCCGCGCCGCGAAGGCGGCGGTCCGGCCGTCCGACAGCGGCAGGCCCGTCGCGAAGCGGCCCTCGCCGCCCACGACCGTCCGGGCGTACGGCCCCTCGCCCTCCTCGAACTCGACCAGGATCTCGGTCTCGGCGGTGATCAGCCGCCGGTAGGTGAACGTGAGGGTCCCCCTGACGTAGTCGATGACATAGTCGCGATCGGCGCCGCGGGTCAACTGGATGCCGTCGATCAGCACGCGCTCGGAGCCGGCCACGATGAAGACCTGCGCCCCCGCCTCTCCCCCGCCCAGGAAATAGGGGCCCTGGTTAGCTTCCTCGCCGAGGATCTGCAGCGTGCGGTAGAGACCGCGCGGCGACCCGGCCAGGACACCCGCACCCATGTCAGCCGAGCCCACATCCAGCACCACGCCCTGCAGCTTGCGCCGGTAGCCGCCGTAGACCGATCCCTCGCGGCGGGCGACGAAATCGCCGAGCACTGCCCGCCAGTGCGATGCGGTGAGCTCAACGCGCATGCGGTCGATATCCCGCAGCTCCTCGGTGTTGCCCTCGGGGACCACGGGCAGGTTGTCGTCGGATAGCGCGGCGTCGACGCGTATGTCCTCGGTCAGCCAGCCGGCGATGTTCAGGCGCAGGGTCTGATCGATGGTCAGGTCCCGCCGGTTGCCCGACGACATGCGGACGGACTTGCTGCCGCTGACGGCGAGATCGCCTGTCGCCAAGCCGGTGGCCGCGGTGCCCCGCGCCGTCGTCGCGTCCCCCCTGCCGGCGACGCGCGCGACGGGCCTGCCGCGCACCGGATGAAGGAGGCGCCACGCCGGCACCGGGGAGGGATGGAAGCTGTATTCCAGGCGCACCAGGACCTGATCGCCGCCCGGCTCGCCCAGGGGACGCAGCGGATTCCAGACGCCCCGCGTGACATCGACGCGGAAATCCACTCCCGGGCGCCACGGCTGCCCGTCCACCGTCGCCACGAGGGTACCCGGCACCACGTAGGCATGGGCCAGGACCGCCTGGCGGGCATCGGTGGGCAGGAAATGGAACTCGGTCTCAGATCTGGTGAGCAGGGAATCGGGAAAGGTCGATCCAGCGGCCGTGGCCGACCGCACCGGAGGCGGCATGGCCATCGCCGCCCGCGCCGCCACGACGAAGAGGACGACGCTGATCGGCAGGAACAACCACGAGCCTAGCCGCATGCCCCCCTCTATTCATACCGGATCCGGTAAACCAGCACAGCCTGGCGTTCGCGATCGCTCACGGCGAGCTGGTCGTCTGGCCCGACGGCGACATCGATGGGCGCCACGGGGGCCGCCTGCAGGCCCAGTTCCGAACCTACCGCGAAGAGGTAGTCCAGCTCCGGTGAGAGGACGTGGATCAGCCCGGCCGCCGGATCCGCCACGAACAGGTTGCCTTCCGGGTCGGTATCCAGCCCCTGGGGCGTCAACAGACGGCTCTGGGGATCGAACTCGCCGCCGATGGTGCGCTTGTAGTAGCCCAACCGCGTGAAGTGCTGCAGACGGCGGTTGGCCCGGTCGGAAACCACGAAACTGCCGTCGCGCAGGAAGGCCACGCCGCTCGGCTCGCGAAACTGCTCGGGATGGCTGCCCGGCACGCCCACGACATGCTGCAGCTCCAGGTAGGCGTCGACCAGCAGCACCTGGTCCTCCGCCGCGTCGGTGAAGACCATGCTGCCGTCGAGATCGACGTCGAAGGCCGACGGCAGGCGGTCGTAACCGGGATCGAGATAGCTGAAATCGAGCAGCCGGTCCAGAAAGACGCCGCCGAGACCGTAGCGCAGCAGGTCGCGCCCGTCCATGTCCAGGACCAGGACCGAGAACTGGTCGATGCAGATGTCCACGGGCCGGAAGAAGCGCGTACCCGGGTTGTCGAACTGGAACCACGTATCCCCGGCCGCATCGTAACCATGCACGCGACCGCCCTTCTCGTCGCAGAAGAAAAGGGTGCCGTCGCCGTAGTAGGCGACGCCGCCGATGCCCTTGATCGGGTAGTAGGGCGCCGAACTCTCGTTCTCGAAGACGTGCAGGAGCACCAGTCCCAGGGGCACGGCCCGCTCGCCCATCTGCCACGCGTCCGCCGCGCCGTCGACGGTCTCATCGCCGGCGTCAGCAGCGGCCCTCTCCCCGCTCGGCGCCGCGGCGCAACCGCAGAGCACGGCCAGCAGGATCGCCGGCCACGGGCTCAGAACTGCCGTGTGAATACGCACGCGGTCCCCCTCCGACCGATGACGCGGCGGGTGGCCACGTCGAAACCGAGACCTGCCACTTCCAGCATGTGTTCGGAGCCCCCGGCGCCGCGCACGGCGTCGTAGACGGAAATCGCCCGATTGATCAGCGCGAAGAGCACCGTGAAATCGCGACGATCGTAGGCGCGGTTGGCGTCGGCGCGCAGGATCTGGTAGTTGGCGAGATAGCGCTCGTTGCGCCAGAACCAGACGTCGTCGCCCGCGATCAGGCCCGTCGCCTCGACCTGTTCGGCACGGGCCACCATCTCGAGATACACGTTGTACTCTTCGCTGGTCATGTAGCGACCGACGGCCCGCCAGTACGGCTCGGTGTGGTCGCCCGAGGTGCCGGCGAAGATGCCCGCGTATTCCCTGTAGTCGTCGGACAGGCCCTCGGCCTGGAAGTGGAACACAAGGTAGCTGGTCCAGACGGCCGCCTCGGCGCCGGCGAAGATCAGGGCCTTGCCGCGGTCGCCGTTGTAGATCTGTCCGGCGCCCGGCAGCAGCAGCGACAGGAATCCGGCCTTGAGCTTCTGTCCCATGTTGCGCGGTCCGGTGCGCTCGGCGCCACGCACGCCCCCGATGACCGAGCCCCCGATGTCCTGGGCCTTCCAAAGCGAAGAGGCGCGGTCGCCCAGCGCGGTGTGCTCGGCCGCGAGCAGGTCGTCCGCGGGGCCCGCCGCGACTCCGGTCGCGAGGCAGACGCAGGCCGTCGCCATCGCCGCCAGCAAGATCCTCGAGTTGGCTTTGCTACCCACTGCTCTCACTCCTCCCCGCAGGGATCAATAGGAAACGGATACGCCCAGGCGGCTGGCGGTCAAGCCGCGCGGCTCCGCGATCAGGGCGACGTCGTGACCGGCGACCTTGAACTCGGCGGGGCGCCCGCCCGAGAAGACGCCGCCGAGATAGGCTACCTGGAACATGCTGAACAGGCGCGTGAACATGTTTACGTAGATCAGCGTGTCGCGCCGCTCGAACTGGTCGTTGCTGTCGATGCGCATGGCACGGTAGATCTCGCGGTGCGACGAGACCCGGGCGTCCTTCAAAATACTAGTGGTCAGATCCACCCACGAGCCATCGTTGTACTCGGGCCAAGAGCGTGGATCCCAGAAGTCGTCCCAGCCGAAGACGAACTGGTCCCACTTGCCGGCGTTCTCGTAGTATTCGCGCTCGTCGGCTTCGCGGCTGACCCAGAGGGAAAGGGTCTGGTAGTCCGCCGAGTCGTCCATGGTGTCGCCGTAGAAGAAGGTGCCCGCAAAGTCCGTCGACGAACCGAAGGCCGCCGCCAACGCGCTCTCGCTCCAGTGCGCGTCCAGGTAGGCGTAGTATGCGTCGCGCTTCTCGTTGCCCAGGTCGTGGTAGTGCTTCACGCCCACCCAGGAGGCGATGTCCAGGGCCATCATCACGTAGCCGCGCCTGTAGCCCATGGTGGCCTCGCCGAGGCCGGGCAGCAACAGCGAGAGCAGCATGGGCTTGGCCACGGACATGCCGCCGCCGGCCGCCGTGCCGCTCCCGTAGCCGCCCACGCCGCCGATGTCCCCCTGGGGCACGGCCGCGCGGTGGATGGTCGCGGCGGTAGTGCC
>JAHIYU010000043.1 GCA_018814885.1 bacterium
CGGCCAGTTCGTCGGCCCTGAAGTAGTGCAGCAGGGCGTCTGCCGCATAGGCGCTACCCAGCCGCGCGATGAGTTCGTTGCGATCTGGAATCATGCGGCACCTCGCTTCCGGCTTTCGATCATGCAACCGAAGATCGGCCCTGGGGGCGTGGACGTCAATCGTGCAACGCCGCGGTTTCACATTTCCATTCACAGGAGGCTATCATCGCGCCATGTCGCTAAAATATTCCAGCTTCGACGGGGCCGGTTTGCCGATGGGTGAACCAGCCCTGGCCCTGGTGCTGGGGGATTTTGGCCGGGACGCGGCCCTTCGCTTCGGGGCCGTACTCGCCGCCGCCGAACGAGCGTTCATCCAGCGGCACCTGCCGGCAGACGCCCCGTTCTTCGATGAACACCGTCGTCTGACGTTGACCCTGGTGGGCGATCTCCCCTACGTGAAACAGGAGTGGCTGGCTTCCTACGCCCGGCAGTCGAAGCCCCTGGACGAAGCGATCCTGGTGGGGTTCCCCGGGGGACCGAGCCCGGAGCAGGTCCAGGCACGGCTCGGAGTCCTGGCCCTGGAGGCCATGCGCGGGCCGGTCGGACGCGGCTGTCGCCGGGTCCTGGTCTTGCTCCCCTGCAACACCCTGGCGCCCGTTGCCTGGGGTCTCGCCACCAGCTTCCGGTCGCCCCGATCCATCCAGCGTTTGCTCGCAGCCGCGGACTGGCACACCAGGGAGAACACCCAGGCCTTCATCCAGCAGCTGAGCGGGGTCGCCTTGTCCTTCCCGACCGTTCCGGAGGCCGTGATCCAGCGGGCGGAACGGGAGGGGGCAACACATCTTCTTCCCATGGGTACGGAAGGGATCGCCCAGACGTACCGGCAGGCGCTGTCCAGGCAGCACAGCGCTCTGGAACTGGTCGGGCTTCCCCCGGGCGGTCAGGACCAGGTGCTGCGCGCCATCCAGGCCGCCATCGCGGCTGATGGCGAAGCCCGGGACGAGGCTCGGCGGGCCCTGGAGGAGCTGACGAGCCGTTCCAGGGTTGCTCACGGCCCGGGCCTCTTGGCCATCGAGGCTTGCACGGACCTGGATTACGGGGTGGGGCTGGATTCCAATGCGATCTACGCCGAGGAGATCGTCCGCTTGGCCTATGGTGACCCGGCAGACACGAGTCAGAGCCCCAGTCGCTCGCGCAGTTCGTCCTTGTCACTGTCGAAGGTGAATTCACCGTAGACCTGGAACCAGTTCTCGACATCGATGGTGCGGGGATACAGGGTCACGGCGGCGCCGATGCGGCCGTCGCTGAACGTGAACAGCGGGAGCAGCTGCCGGACCTGTGCCACGGTGAACTGGTTGGTCTCGGCGGCGGTCTCCAGTACCGCCGATTTGCCGTCGGCGAAGGACTCCTCCTCGATGGCCGCGATCAGCGCCTTGAAGGGCCCGGCGGCCATGGGCAACGGCTCCGGCTGCGCCACCTCCACCACCTCGACCACTTCAGGGGTGATATCCCGGTCCACATCCAGGATCACGGACAGGGTGGCTCCGGGGGCTTCGATGGCTAGCGCGACGTTGTCGCGGAGAAGGTCCCGCTGGACGGAATCCAGCCGCCCGCGCACGTCGACGACCTTGCGTAGCAGTTCCCGGCGCGTGGGTTCGCTGACCTTGCCGGCGAGCATGGCCTCCATCACATCCAGTTCGTCGAGAACCTGCTGAAGCCGGGCGGCGGCGGACGGTTCGGCCCGGCTCGGCGACGGGAACGCGAGGAACAACAGCACCAGGGCGGTCAACGTGGAACGTAACAACATGGGAGTCTCCTTGGTTGAGCAAACCGCATGGACGCACACCGCCGCACTTTATTCGCTCGATGGATTCGCCGCCACGGCTGAGAGGTTGTGAATCTTTCGGTGCATGGCGCCATCTGCGGGCCCACCACACCTGATCCGCCGGCGACCGGCTGATTGTCGTTCATTTCAGTTCGGCCAGTCGATTCGCGAGCGAATCGCCCCTCGTCGTCCTCCAAGGGCACCACGCGGCCCTCAACGGGCCTGTAGACCGGCCAGGATCGGCCCTGGAGCACCATCAGATCGC